>NZ_JAMXFI010000115.1:0-25443 GCF_025460875.1 Microvirga yunnanensis | reverse complement strand
CGGCGCTGGCCAACGAGATGGCGCCGTTTGGCGGGGTCAAGCAGTCGGGGCTGGGGCGCGAGGGCTCCAAGTACGGCATCGAGGGCTTCCTCGAAATCAAGTACGTCGCCCTCGCAGGATTGTGAGACCCTTGAACCCCATCGTGAGAGGAGGAACGCATGGCCGACTTCGTGCTGGCTCTCGACCAAGGCACCACATCGTCCCGCGCCATCGTGTTTGACGGCACCTACAGGATCCGCGGGCTGGCGCAGCGCGAGTTCCCCCAGATCTACCCGAAACCCGGCTGGGTCGAGCACGATCCCCGGGATCTCTGGGACACGATCCTGGAAACCATGCGGTCCGCCCTCGCCGATGCGGGACTGGCCGCCTCCGACATCGCGGCCATCGGCATCACCAACCAGCGCGAGACCGCGATCCTCTGGGACCGCGCGACGGGGCGCCCGGTCCACAACGCCATCGTCTGGCAGGATCGACGCACGGCGGATCGCTGCGCCGCGCTGAAGGCCGACGGGTCCGAGGCGCTGATCACCGATCGGACCGGACTGCTCGCCGACCCGTATTTCTCCGCCACGAAGATCGAATGGATCCTGGACAATGTCGAAGGCGCCCGGACCAAGGCCGAGCGCGGCGCGCTCGCCTTCGGCACCGTCGACACGTGGCTGCTCTGGCATCTCACCGGCGGCCGGCGGCACGTCACCGATGCGACCAACGCGTCGCGGACCATGCTGTGCAACATCGACACCGGCGAATGGGACGAGGACCTGCTGCGCCTGTTCCGCATCCCGCGATCCATCCTGCCCGAGATCAGGGACAGCATCGACGATTTCGGCAGCACGGATCCGGGTCTCTTCGGCGTCGCCATCCCGGTCAGGGGCGTGGCCGGCGACCAGCAGGCCGCCACCGTGGGACAGGCCTGCTTCAGGCCCGGGATGATGAAGTCGACCTATGGGACGGGCTGCTTCGCGCTCCTCAACACGGGGCACGAGCGCGTGCCTTCCAAGAACCGCCTTCTGAGCACCATCGCCTACCGCATCGAGGGCCGGACCACCTATGCGCTCGAAGGCTCGATCTTCATCGCCGGAGCGGCCGTCCAATGGCTGCGGGACGGGCTCGGCATTCTCCAGCGCGCGGACCAATCCGGATCCTTCGCCGCCCAGGCCGATCCGCAGCAGGAGGTCTATCTCGTTCCGGCCTTCACGGGCCTCGGCGCCCCGTGGTGGCAGCCCGACGCGCGCGGAGCGCTCTACGGCCTCACGCGCAACACGGGCCCGAACGAGATCGCCCGGGCGGCGCTCGAATCCGTGTGCTTCCAGACGCGGGACCTCCTGGACGCCATGCGTCAGGACTGGTCGGCCGCGGCCGATACGGTTCTGCGCGTCGACGGCGGCATGGTGGCGAGCGATTGGACGATGCAGCGCCTCGCCGACATTCTGAACGCTCCCGTCGACCGGCCGGTCATTCTCGAGACGACCGCTCTGGGCGCTGCCTGGCTGGCCGGATGCGGCGCGGGAGTCTGGCCGGGCAGCGACGGATTCGCGGCCAGCTGGCGCGCCGATCATCGCTTCGCGCCGGCCATGGCCGACGGCGAGCGCGAGCGGGCGCTTTCCGGCTGGCGCCGCGCCGTGCAGCGGACGATCTGGCAGGGCTGAAGCATCGTGCGCAAAAGTGGGAACCGGTTTTGCGTGAAAAGATGCTTCACAAGAAAAGCTCAAAGCATCGTGCGCAAAAGTGGGAACCGGTTTTGCGTGAAAAGATGCTTCACAACAAAAGCTTGAAGCATCGTGCGCCAGCCAAAAGTGGAGCATGGGAATCGCTCCCAAACCCGGGTCCCCTTTTCACGTCCGATGCTCCCGGCCCGCGCCACTCCCGGCCAGGATAGAAACGCTCCCTCGTCATGGCCGGGCTTGTCCCGGCCATCCCGATCCGGTGAGGCGCGGCGCTCTTCCGACCGGGATCACCGGGACAAGCCCGGTGATGACGTGGAGAAGGTGGTCATGGCCGGTGAGGACACCGGCACAAGGCCGGTGATGACCTGGAGGGTGTCATGAGGCGGTTTTTCACATCCGATGCTCGAGCGGCCGGTGCCGTCGGCATCGCCCCGGAGGAGTTGGCAATGTCTCGTTCAGAGTTCGACATCGTGGTGATCGGCGGGGGCATCAACGGCTGCGGAATCGCCCGTGACGCGGTCGGGCGCGGCTACAGCGTCCTGCTGGCGGAAATGCGGGATCTGGCCAGCGGGACGTCGTCGGCCTCCACCAAGCTGATCCACGGCGGGCTGCGCTATCTCGAGCACTACGAGTTCCGCCTGGTCAGGGAATCCCTGATGGAGCGCGAGGTGCTCTGGTCCATGGCGCCTCACATCATCTGGCCGCTCCGCTTCGTCCTGCCCCATCACGGCGGTCTCAGGCCGGCCTGGCTCCTGCGGCTCGGCCTGTTCCTGTACGACCACATCGGCGGGCGCAAGCTGCTTCCGAAAACCACCACGCTCGATCTCGCGCGCGACCCGGCCGGGAAACCTCTGCGCAAAGGCTACAGCAAGGCCTTCGAATATTCCGACGCCTGGGTGCAGGATGCCCGGCTCGTGGCCCTCAACGCGCGGGATGCGGCCGACCGGGGCGCCGAGATCCTGACGCGCACGAAGGTCACCCGGCTCGAACGCGGCGATGCCGGGTTCCGGGTCGCACTCACCGACCAGGAAACGGGCCGGACCCGCGAGGTGACGGCGAGGCTCGTGGTGAACGCCGCCGGGCCCTGGGTCGATCAGGTCCTTCGCCAATCGACCGGCTCGAACGAGCGCCACGTCCGTCTCGTCCAGGGCAGCCATATCGTGGTCGGGAAGCTGTTCGATCACGACAGGTGCTACATTTTCCAGAACAAGGACAACCGGATCATCTTCGCCATTCCCTACGAGGGCGATTTCACCCTGATCGGCACGACCGACCGGGACTTTGCCGGCAGTCCGGACGAGGTCCGGATTTCCGACGAGGAAATCGCCTATCTGTGCGAGGCCGCATCGGAGTATTTCGAGCGCGGCGTCACCCCGGACGACGTGGTCTGGACCTATTCCGGCGTCCGACCCCTGTACGATGACGGCGCATCGAAAGCTCAGGAAGCCACCCGGGACTACGTGATCAAGGTCGACGGAACCGGCCGCGAAGGCGCGATCGTCAACATCTTCGGCGGCAAGATCACCACCTATCGGCGCCTGGCCGAGTCCGTCCTGGAGACCATCGAAGAGACGCTCGGCGCCCGCGGGCCCGCCTGGACGGCGGGGGCGACCCTGCCCGGGGGCGATTTCCCCGTCCTCGGTTTTGAGGAACTCGTGTCCCGCCTCAAGACGGAGGCGCCCGCCGTCGCGGAGGGCACGATCCGCCGGCTCGCCCGCAACTACGGGACGCGCGCGCGGCACATCCTAGAGCCGGCAGGACTGGGGCCGGCGGGAAACCTGGGCAGGATCTTCGCCGCCGATCTCGGCGAGAACGAGGTCAATTACCTGATGGACCAGGAATGGGCGCGGGACGTGGACGACGTCCTGTGGCGCCGCTCCAAGCTCGGTCTCAGGATCGGCGCCGACGCGAGGGCCGAGATCGCCGCCCATATGAGCGCCCGGAGCGGTCCGGGGCGACAGGCAGACCATTGGAAGGACGCCGCGATGCGGGGATGACAGCATCGTGCCATGCGGTCCTGAGGCGCCGCATCGCCGAGCGTGGCCCGCTTTCGTCCGCACGATGCCCCCGGCGGTCTTCCGACCGGGATCACCGGGACGAGCCCGGTGATGACGGGGAGGGTGACCATCGGAGTGGCGCGACCGCTCCCACGTCCCTCTCACGCCCCTCCCACGTCATGGCCGGCCTTGTGCCGGCCATCCCGATCTTCTAGGGCGCCGCGCTCCACCGGATCGGGATCACCGGGACAAGCCCGGTGATGACGTGGAGGGTGGTCAGGACCGGTGCCGACACCCTCCCACGTCATGGCCGGGCCTGTCCCGGCCATCCCGATTGCCTGAAGCGCCGCGCTTCACCGGATCGAGATCACCGGCACAAGCCCGGTGATGACGTGAGAGGGTGGTGTGAGCGGGTGATGACGGGGAGAGGGTCAGGGTCCGTATGCTCAGGCGATTAGTCGGACTTCCGCGCCGGCCGGTCCGTCTCACCTGGCGATGGGGACGAGCTGGCGATGTGGACGAGAAGGCCTTGCTGCCTGCCGCGGAGCTGGACGTGGCGGGAGGACCGGAACCTCGCGCGCCATGCCGGATCCGCCGCGGCGCGGATGCAATCCTCCGACGCGATGATCGAGCCCCCGATCTCGCGCGTCACCTCCTCGAGCCTGCTCGCCACGTTCACAACGTCGCCCACGACGGTGAACTCGATGCGCTCCCGGCCACCGAGATTGCCGACGGTCACCGGTCCGCAATGGACTCCGACCGAGACACGCAGCGGATCGGCGCCGCGGCCGGACCGTTTTCGGCTCCAGCGCTCGATCTCCTCCTGAAGTTCGAACGCGCATGCGAGCGCGCGGGTCGGCGCGTCCGGTTGCAGGCCGATGGACCCGAAGGTCGCCATGAAGCCGTCGCCCAGATATTTGTCGAGGGTGCCGCCATGCCTGAACACCACGGCGCTGCTCCGCTCCTGGAAGCTCCGCAGCAGGGCGAACGTGCGCTCGGGCGAGAGGGTTTCGGTGAGCTTGGTGAAACCGACGATGTCCGCGAACAGGATGGCGACAATCCGTGTCGCCGGCTCTCCGAACGCGGTCGCGCCGCGGCTGGAGAGGGCCTCGGCCACGTCCGGAGAGACATAGCGCGCGAGATCCGCGCGCACGACCTCGGCCTCGACCTGGTTCAGCAAGGTCCGGCGGCTGCGCCAGACGGTCAGCGTCAGGAGCAGGGTGAACAGGGAGGTTGCCACGAGCTGGGTGTACCATGCGGTCAGGCTGACAAAGGCGGGCTTGAAGGAGAGATCCAGGACGGCGGCCGACGTCAGCGCGCCCTCCGCGGCGGCATCGTTGAACCGCAGCGTGTCCGGCAGGGAGTAGACCGTGAAGACCCCGATCGACCAGATCACGACGATCGACACGCCCGTCCACAGCACCCGCCTCGGGGAGTAGGTGAGGGCGGCCTCGCCGAGGAGAAGGAGAACGTAAAGGAATTCCTGCCCGCGCAGACGGGTCTGGATGGGCCAATCGCCGCCGAGGCCGGCGGGCGGAGGGACCAGGATGGCGGCCGTCACCAGGGCCACGTCGAGGACGATGAAGCCGAGCTTGATCGCCTCGCCGTGGCGATGGCGACGCAGGCGGTAGGGGATGTAGCCTAGGAGGAAGAACCCGAACGCGTAGGCTCCGTAATAGAGATCCCGTGGCCACGGCACGAGCCAGATCAGCCAGACCGAAACCACGATGATCGCGGTCAGCCGCGCGTAGAAGGCGAACTGGAGGCCTTCGAGCTCCGCCCGTCGCATGTTCGCCTGAAGGTGAACCTGCGAGGTCCGGAGGGACCGAAGCGATCGGAGCCCCTCCAAGGCCCTGGATACGAAGCCGACGCTCCGGGTTGCCAAGTCAAACATCGACTCGCTCTGTTGATGCCAAAACCTTTAGCGCACCCTACGAGAAAGTGGACCCGGTTTTTCGTGTCGAACGGTGCGCCACTTCGGGAGTTGAGCATCGCACTTATCGGCAGGGCAACTCGGCCCCGGAGCGACGCTCATCCCGGGTGAGGGTCGTATGGGCGGGTGATGACACCCTCCCATGTCATGGCCGGCCCGTCATCACCCGCTCTCACCATCCTCCCACGTCATCACCGGGCTCGTCCCGGTGATCCCGATACGGTGAAGCGCGGCGCCCCAAAACATCGGGATGGCCGGCACAAGGCCGGCCATGACGTGGGAGGGTGTCAGGACCGGCTTCTACCACCTCTCCACGTCATCACCGGGCTTGTCCCGGTGATCCCGCTTCATGCGGGCAAGGCGTTCCGCATTGCCGAGGTGACGTGCCTCAGAAATTGTCTCGCTCGACGGTGCGCTTTGACAGAAGCGCGTTTCCGCAGTATTTCATGGTAGGAAATGTCGTTACACAGAGTGAAACGACCGTGGCAAGACAGGCCTTGGACATCGAAGCGCGGGAAGAAGGTGGGGTCATCGCCGTCGAGCGGGCCTTGGCCGTGCTCGACGCGTTCACGGCCGATGACCGGTTCCTGAGCCTGGCGGAGCTCGCCCGTCGCGTCGGCCTGTCGAAACCGACCGTTCTGCGCTTCACGAAGTCGCTGGTCCGGGCCGGCTACCTCGTGCGCAACGACGATGCGACCTTCCGGCTTGGACCGAAGCTCGCCCGGCTCGGAACCCTGTACCAGGCAAGCTTTCGGATCGAGGATTACGTCCAGCCGGCCTTGCGGCGGCTCGCTCAGGAGACCGGCGAGAGCGCGGCATTCTACGTTCGCGAAGGCGATATGCGGGTCTGCCTCTTTCGTGTGGATTCGCCGCAATCGATCGGGCATCACGCAAGGACCGGCGATCTGCTGCCCCTCGACCGAGGTGCGCCGGGACGCGTGCTTCTCGCCTTCGCCGGCGAACCCGGCGAGCCATACGATCAAATTCGCCGTGACCTGTTCCATATCACGTTCGGCGAGCGCGATCCGCAAGTGGCCAGCATTGCCTGTCCGATATTCAGCTTCGGCCAGCAGGTCGCCGGGGTCATTGGCGTGGCAGGCCCGACAAGCCGATTCGATGAAAGGGCCGTCGCCCACCATTTCGAGTTGCTGAGGTCTGTCTCCACCGAACTGACACGACATCTGGGCGGAACGCCTGCGAGCCAGGCTTCGACCCGCAGGCCAGGCACGTCTTCCCGCGTCCGCGCTGATTGAACCCGGTCAGCCGCAATCATCAAGAGAGGAAGCCGTGCTGACCATTCCAGAAACACCGTGTCCCCGTGCATGGGCCGCATGACCATGCAAAAGGGATGGCATGGCGTGCGCGCGGCCTTGTCCGAGGCCAATTATCGCACTTTCACTATCGGCAACGTCTTCTCGCTCGTCGGAACCTGGGTTCAGCGGGTTGCGCTCGGCTGGCTCGTCTGGGAACTGACGGGCTCAGGGGCATGGCTGGGCGCGGTCGCTTTCGCCGACCTGTTTCCGATGGTCCTCGTGACCCCCTTGGCGGGCGCCATGGCCGACCGGTCCGAGCGACTGCGGGTCACGCGGATCAGCCAGGCCTTGCTCATGGTGCATGCGGGGCTGCTCACCCTTCTCAGCGCCCTCGGCCTGCTCAACCCGGGCCTCGTGCTGGTGCTCGCCCTGGTCGGCGGAATCATCACGGCCTTCAACCAACCCTTCCGGATGGCGCTTCTCCCCAGTCTCGTTGAGCGCCCGAACCTGATCAGTGCGGTCGCGATCAACTCTGTCGCGTTCAACGTTGCCCGCTTCGTCGGACCTGCCATCGCGGGCCTCGTGATTGCGAAGGGCAGCCTCACACTGGCTTTCGCGATCAATTTCGGGACGTTCGCAGTCTTCTCCTGGACGCTTGCCAGGATACGTCTGGTTTGCGTCGAAACCACCCGACCCGCCAAGGGCGGATTGATCACGGCGGTCGTCGAAGGTTGGCGCTATGCCGCCGGGCATGTCGGCCTCGGCGCCATGTTTCTGACGCTGACGGTCGTCTCGCTCTGCATACGGCCTGTTCTCGAGCTCATGCCGAGCTACGCGGCCCTGTTCGGCCCTGACGCCGGCAAGTTCGCCTTCATGACATCCGTGATCGGCCTCGGCGCCCTGGTCGGGGCGCTCTGGCTCAGCCGGCAGGCCGATCCTGCGGCCCTGGCCAAAATGTCTCTGTCGAATGGCCTTGCGATGGGCGCGGCATTGTTCGTCGCGGCGGTCGCCCGTCACGAGCCGTTGGGGGTCGTGGCCCTGTTCATTGTGGGCTTCGGCATGGTCGTGAGCGGGATCGCCAGCCAGACCGTGATCCAGCTCGCCGTGCCCGATCACCTGCGGGGCAGGATGCTCGCTCTGCACAGCATGATCTTTCGGGGGGCGCCGGCCCTTGGTGCCTTGGTCATCGGAGCCTTGTCGGACCTGACGGGGCTGCGCGGTCCCCTGGTCGCAGGCGCAGCCGTGACCTTCGCCTTCAGCGGGATCGTTTATTCCCGGCGCAAGCTGATCCTCGAGAGCCTCGGTCTGTGAACGTGATCCGGGACAGTCGGTGCACGGACTACGCGACGGGTCACAGCGGCAAGGCGCACGGCATATTCATTGGTAACCGGAGAGAGGAGTCTCATGAGCAGTCCTGACACGCCGCGCGGCATGGAGCGCTCCACGACGGATCTGGAATCGACGCCGGTCAAGGGGATCGTGCAGACACCGCCTGCTGCTCTGCCGCGGCGCCTCCGCCGGGTCCTGGCATTCGACGACTTCGAGATGGCGGCGCGCCGCCACCTGCCGCGGCCGATCTTCGGCTACGTGTCAGGGGCTGCCGAGACCAACGCCTCCCTCCGCGACAACCGATCGGCCTTCGAGGAGTTCGGCTTCGTCCCGCGGGTGCTCGTCGATGTATCGAGGCGCACTCAGGCCGTCGAACTGCTCGGCAGGACATACGCGGCCCCGTTCGGGATCGCCCCGATGGGAATCAGCGCCCTGTCGGCCTATCGCGGCGATCTGGTCCTGGCGCGGGCAGCCGGGCAGGCCGACATCCCGATGGTGATGAGCGGATCCTCCCTGATCCGCCTGGAGGAGGTCGCCAAGGCGAATCCTGCGGCCTGGTTCCAGGCCTATCTGCCGGGTGAACCGGACCGGATCCTCGGATTGCTGGAGCGGGTGGAACGGGCCGGCTTCGGGACGCTCGTGCTGACCGTCGACACGGCGGTCCTGGCCAATCGGGAGAACAACGTCCGGAGCGGCTTCTCCACGCCCCTTCGGCCCAGCCTTCGCCTCGCCTGGGACGGCATGATGCGGCCGAACTGGACGCTGAACACGTTCCTGCGGACTTTGCTGAAGCACGGCATGCCCCATTTCGAGAATTCCTACGCGACACGCGGAGCGCCGATCCTGGCGAAAAGCGTGATGCGAGACTTCGGAGCGAAGGATCACCTGAACTGGCGTCATCTGGAACTGATCCGCGAGCGGTGGAAGGGACGCCTGGTCGTCAAGGGCATCATGTCCAAGGACGATGCCCGCATCGCCCGGGACAGCGGCGTCGACGGCATCGTCGTGTCGAACCATGGCGGCCGGCAGCTCGATGGGGCAGTCTCACCCCTGCGCGTCCTGCCGGCCATTGCGGATGCCGTAGGCGCGACAATGCCCGTCATGATGGACGGTGGTATCCGTCGAGGCTCCGATGTGCTGAAAGCCATCGCTCTCGGCGCGGCATTCGTCTTCGTGGGCCGTCCCTTCGTTTATGCGGCCGCCATCGGAGGCGAGACGGGCGTCAGCCATGCCATCACCATCCTCTCGACCGAGATCAACCGGAACATGGGTCTTCTCGGCATCAACTCGCTCGGTGAACTGGGTCCGGAGCGGCTTCTCAGGATCAGGGGCGTCGATGGGTCCGGGACCTGAGAGAACCTCGGATGGCCGGCACGACGGTAACACGCGACAGCATCGCCCAAAGATGTGGTCAACCTCGACGGGTGCGGGATCGGCTGTGGAGGGCGTGTCTCAGCGCGCCACCCCGTACTCGCCGCTGAAGCTCACCAGATGCTGGTGGAGCCGGTCGATCACGATCGTTCGCGTGCTCGTGCGGCGCTCGATCAACCCAATCTGACGATAGACCTGCGGATTCCCGAACGGAGCTGACACGACCTCGCCAATCGCCTCCTTCAGGGCGCTGTAAGGGGCGACGGATGCACCAAGGCCGTTGACCACGCATGCGACGACAGCGGTCATGGTGTCGGTTTCCGCGATCAGGTTCGTCACGATGCCGCTCCTTGCCAATTCGGTATCGATCAGTTGAGTCAGACGGAACCTGCTGTTGAACCTCACATAGGGGAGGGTCGAGAGCATTTCCGTTGCAGACATTTGCGGCGTGCCGGGCGGTGCGATCGCGAACAAGGGCTCGTTGATGAAGGGACTCCATCTCAGCGCCGAGGGAACCCCGGAGTGCTCGGCCACCATCGCCGAATCGAGCCTTCCCGATACGACATCGTTCAGGAGTCCGTCGCTGTTGGCGACATGAAGCTTGATCTTGAGATCGGGATAATCCGCCTTCAGCGCGACGATCGCCCGGGGCAACAAGGACAGGACACTGGACCGGATGGAGCCGATCGTGAAGGTGCCCGTGATCGCCTTTCCGGATATGGCGTCGATCACGTCATCGGCGGATCGCACGAGGTTGCGCGCGGCGTCGAGCATTTGAAGCCCGTGACTGTTGAGCGTCATCGGCCGGGTCGAGCGGTCGAACAGCTCGGCCTGGACCTCGATCTCCAGGGCCTGGATCTGTTGGCTGACCGCGGAGGGCGTCAGCCCGACGGCATCCGCCGCCTTGGCAAACGTTCCGTGCTCGGCAATCGCGATGAATGTCTTCAGTTGGCGGATGTCCATCGAACCTTGGCCGGCGCTTATTAAGAAAATCTGTTCATGTTTGCCAGAATTATTCGCTTTTTTCAAGAAATCCTTATGTTACGAATCGACGCCAACGAAACACCGAGCAGAAAAGCTTCGGGATATGGGAGGATGTGATCCAAGGTGCGATACCTCGCACCGCGTCCTCGCTCGTTCCGATCGAGGTACGCATGGACAGCCGCAATATCCTGGTCACTGGCCCCGCCATCAACGAGCAAGCCGTCAAGCTCATCGCCGACAACGGCTACAGCGTCGCTTATGTCCCTCCCTATACGAGCGAGGAGGACCTGGTCCGGATCGTTGCCGAGGTCGACCCGGTCGGGGTCGTGGTCCGGATGGGACGCTTCGGGGCTTCCGCCATTGACGCCGCGCCATCGCTGCGCGTCCTTTCCAAGCACGGTGTCGGGGTGGACAACATCGACGTCGATGCCGCGACCCGTCGTGACATCCCTGTTGTCGTCGCAGCCGGTGCGAACGCCCGTTCCGTCGCCGAGCATGCGATGACCCTCATGCTGACCACCGTCAAGCGCATCGTACCGCTCGACAGCGGTCTGCGCGCCGGCCGTTGGGAAAAAGCCGGGTTCTCGGGCGTGGAGGTCGCGGGTCTGACCATGGGCCTGGTCGGCTTCGGGGCCATCGCAAGGCACACGGCCGTCTCTGCGAAGGCTCTCGGAATCCATGTCCGCGCCTTCGACCCCTTTGCCGATGACGCGACCTTCGCCGATGCCGGCGTCACCCGGGACGCTGCCGTCGAGGACCTTCTCGCCGCGTCCGACATCGTCAGCCTGCACTGTCCCCTGACGCCTGAGACGCGCAACCTCCTCGACGACCATGCGATCGGCCTGATGAAGCCTGGATCCTACGTGGTCAACACGGCCCGCGGCGGACTGATCGACGAGGACGCCCTGGTCAGGGCCATCGACAGCGGCCACATCGCGGGCGCCGGCCTCGACACGTTCGCAACCGAACCTCCCGCTCCTGATCATCCCTTCTGGGGACGGCAGCAGATCGTCGTGACCCCGCATGTCGGCGGCGTGACAAAGCAGGCCAACGTCCGGGTCGGAGTCGACGCGGTCGAGGGGATCCTGGCCGTCATCCAGGGCCGGGATCCGGGTCGGGAGAGGATCGTGAACTACCGCGCCCTCGCGAAGGCATCGACCTGAGCGACTTTCGCATTCGACATCCAGTACCGAAAACCATGAGGAGAAGACGTTGAGCATAGGATTGAGGGTTCGGAACCGGGAGCGCGCCGTCGACCAGGAATGGGTCGAGAAGTTCAAGGAGCTGCCCGTCGCGAATGTCAGCGACAGCATGTACCGCATGTACGCCGCCGGCGCGCAGCTCCGCCCGATGCACCGCGAGGGCAAGCTCGCCGGCCGGGCCCTGACCGTCAAGGCCCCGCCCGGCGACAACCTGATGCTGCACAAGGCGATGGACATGGCCGAGCAGGGTGACGTCATCGTCATGGATGCCGGCGGGGACGTGACCCATGCCCTCATGGGCGAGATGATGCTCGACTATGCACGCAGGCGCGGCATCGTCGGCTTCGTCCTCAACGGCGCCATTCGCGACGCGGATGCCTTTCTGGAAATGAACGTTCCGACATTCGCCGCCGGAGTGACCCATCGCGGGCCCTACAAGAACGGTCCCGGCGAGGTGAACGGCCCGATCGCCATCGGCGGAATGGTCATCATGCCCGGCGACCTGGTCCTCGGGGATTCCGACGGCGTGGTGGTCGTGCCGATCGACGACGTGGCGGACGTCTACGAGAAGACTGTCGCCAAGTACGCCGCCGAGAACAAGCAGATGGACGCCATCAAGGCAGGCACGCACAAGCCGACCTGGTTCAACGAAACGCTCGCCAAGATGGGCTGCGAATTGCCGTCAAAGGCCTGACCCCGGTATCGTGGCCAATATGAGCAGGCTTGGCACCCGCCTGACAGGCCGGTGCCAAGCAGAACCCAATCCTCCATCAGTTTCGTGATGGAGCCTGAATGAGTTCGGAAGCGAATTCCGAAACGCTTGAGCGGTCATGTCGACCGCTATCAATGGGAGGTACGAATGAAGCAACTGATCTCGACTGCCGCACTTGTCACATCGATGCTGGTTGGTATCGGCGCCGCTCATGCCGAGTGGCCGAAGGACAGGCCCATCGAAATGATCGTGGCCTTCGCCCCGGGCGGCGGCACGGATGTGATGAACAGGACGCTCGCGCCCTACATCGAAAAGGAACTCGGCGCGAAGATCACCATACTGAACCGGCCCGGCGCGTCCGGTGAAATCGCCTACACGGCGATGACGCAGGCCAAGCCCGATGGCTACACGTTGTCCTCTCTCAACACCCCGGGCTACCTGACGATGCAGATGGACCGGAAGGTCCGCTTCGACCCCAAGAAGATCTGCCCGGTTGCCCGCATTGTCGAGGACCCCGGCTCGTTCATCGTGCAGGCGAACTCGGAGTTCAACTCACTCAAGGACCTGGTCGCCTACGCCAAGGCCAATCCGGGCAAGGTCACCATCGGCACGACCGGCCTCGGGACCGACGAACACCTCGCTCTGCTGCAACTGGAAAAATCGGCTGGCGTCGATCTGACCGCGGTCACCTTCAACGGTGCGAACGAGGCGCGGACCGCGCTGCTCGGCGGGCACGTCATGGCCATCGGGATCAACGTCGGGGAGCTTATGGGTGGCGATCACTCGGCCTTCAAGTCACTCGGCCAGTTTGCCGATCAGCGCGCCGTCATCGCTCCGGACCTGCCGACGGCCAAGGAGCAGGGCTATGACGTCATCGTGAGCTCCGAGCGCGGCATCGCGATGAATTGCGATGTCCCCGAAGCGATCAGGTCGAAGTACTCGGATGCCGTCAAGAAGGCTCTCGACAATCCGGAATTCCAGGAAAAGGCCAAGCAGCAGTCTCTCGCGCTTTCCTATCGCTCGTCCGAAGAGTGGAACAAGGAAATGCCGGCACGGGCTGAGCGGCTCGGGGAAATCTGGAAGCTGGTCAAGGAACAGAAGTGATGGCAGCTCCACGCAAGGTTGGGGAGACCGGCAATCGGCCGGATCTCCTGACGGCCGTCATGTTCGTGGGCATCGGTGCGCTCGGCCTCTGGGCCGGGCGCGACCTGACCATGGGCACGGCCTCAACAATGGGGCCGGGCTATCTGCCGAGGATCGTCTGCTGGCTCCTGGTTCTCGTCGGGCTGGCCGTCGGCGGGATCGGCCTGTTCCGGGCGCGGGAGGACATCGCCGCCCCGAAGCTTCGTCCCCTGTCGATCATCCTGCTGTCTGTCGTCGGCTTCGCCTTCATGGCCGAGTACTTCGGCTTTGTGGCCGCGTCGGTCTGGCTGTTGGTGATCGGAAGCCTGGCGGATCGTGAATCCAGATGGCGTGAGGTGATCCTCCTCACGGCGGGCCTGACCGCCTTTGGCGCGCTGGTCTTCATCGTTGGTCTCGGCGTCCAAATGCCAATCTGGCCTTTCTGGGAGTGAACCATGGAATTCCTCCACCTGCTCGCGCTCGGCTTCGGCGAAGCGATGACTCCGATGAACCTGGGCTTCTGCCTGCTCGGTGCTCTCCTCGGGACCCTGATCGGAGTACTGCCGGGGATCGGCCCGACCGCGACGATTGCCGTTCTCCTGCCGATCACCTTCTACCTGCCCCCGTTGGCCGGCATCATCATGCTCTCCGGCATCTACTACGGGGCGCAGTACGGCGGATCGACAACTGCCATCCTGGTCAACCTGCCCGGTGAGGCATCATCGGTGGTGACCGCGATCGACGGTTACAAGATGGCCCAGAAGGGCAAAGCCGGATCTGCCCTTGCCGTCGCGGCGCTCGGATCGTTCTTTGCCGGAACCGTGTCGACATTCGGCATTGCCGTCGCAGGCCCGACGCTCTCGTCATTCGCGCTCTCGTTCGGCCCTGCCGAATACGTGTCACTGATGCTCTTCGGCCTCCTGGCGGCCACCGTCCTTGCCCGAGGGTCCGTCCTGAAGGCGATCGGCATGATCCTGCTCGGCCTGGTGCTCGGCATGGTCGGCATCGACGCGGCATCCGGCGAGGAACGCTTGACGTTCAGCGCGATCGAACTTTTCGACGGCATCGACTTCGTCGTGATCGCAATCGGCGTTTTCGGCTTTACCGAGATCATCGAGAACCTCGAGAACGTGGAAGCACGAGGCGTCCTGGTCAGTAAGCTCAGCCGCCTTTGGCCGACGCGGGAGGACTTCCAGAAGGCTTGGCCGGCCGTCCTGCGGGGGACGGGGATCGGGACGTTTCTCGGAATCCTGCCGGGCGGCGGTGCGACGCTGGCGTCATTCTGCGCCTACTCCCTGGAAAAGAAGGTCGCGAAGAACCCCCGGGAATTCGGGAACGGAGCCGTCCAGGGCGTGGCAGGGCCCGAGGCCGCCAACAATGCCGGCGCTCAGTCGTCGTTCATTCCGCTGCTCACGCTCGGCATCCCGTCCAACAACATGATGGCGATGATGCTGAGCGCCTTCATCATCCATGGCATCACCCCTGGTCCCACCGTCCTGCAAAACCAGCCGGAGATCTTCTGGGGCCTCGTGGCGAGCATGTGGGTCGGCAACCTGATGCTGGTCGTCATCAACCTGCCGCTGATCGGCGTCTGGGTGAAGCTGCTGACGGTCCCGTACCGTCTCCTGTACCCGGCCATCCTGTTGTTCTGCTGCGTCGGCGTCTACAGCATCAACAACCGGATCTTCGACGTGGTGCTCGCCGCAGGTTTCGGGTTGCTCGGATACCTGTTCCGGAAGGCCAAATGCGAACCGGGCCCTCTGCTGCTCGGCTTCGTGCTCGGTCCCTTGCTCGAAACGAACGTCCGTCGCGCCCTGGTGATCTCTCACGGAAGCCCGAGCGTGTTCTTCGAGCGGCCGATCAGCCTCGTCCTGCTGCTGGCGACCGCCGCGATGTTCATCCTGATGGTCCTGCCATCCTTCCGCAAGACCCGCGAAGTGGCGTTCCAGGAGGAAGAGGCCTGAGGCCCACAGCCCCGACCGACGGGACAGGGACCGTCATCAAGGAGGATCAGGACCTCGTGCGCGAGGGTGACCGCCCCTCCCGCTCCTGCCTGATCCTGAGCGACTTTACCGCCAGCTACAAGATCACCGCAGGCGGCAAGCGCCAGATCGTGTCCTTCGGCATCGCCGGGGACATTCCCGACCTTCAGAGTCTGCACCTGAAGGTGGTGGACATCAGCATCGGCACGCTCACCCCGTGCCGGATAGGGTTCATCACCCATGACGACCTGCGCGACCTCTGCACCCGCTATCCCCGCATCGCCGCCGCCTTCTGGCGCGAGACCCTGATCGAAGGGGCCATCTTTAGGGAATGGGTGACCAATGTCGGACGCCGCAACGCCTGCAATCGCATGGCCCATGTGCGGTGCGAGCTGCTGGTGCGTCTCAGGGCGGTTGGCCTAGTCGAGGGCCATGTTTGTACCCTGCCGATCACCCAGGTCGAGTTCGCGGATGCCATGGGCATCACGCCAGTGCATGCCAACCGCGTTTTCAAGCAGATGCGGACCGACGGTCTGATCGAGTTGAGCGGCGACCGGCTGAACATTCCTGACTGGGAGAAGCTGAAGCAAGTCGGTGAATTTGATCCCACCTGCCTCCACCTGGAGATTGATCAGGCTGCCGCATGAGCCTCACCCTTCGGCCGATCCGGGTTGCGACCGGCTTTGACGAGGAAGGCATGATGGCCCTCGATGAGCAGCAGCGGCTGGTAGCGGTGTTGACCCCCATCTCGGGCGAGAACGAGTTTGCGCCGGGGCAGTGGTACCTGGAGGCAGGCTTTGGCTGGATCGATGAGGTCAACCATCCCGGGTTTGCCAGTCTGGACGCAGCCCACGAGTGGAATAGTCAGCGCCTTGCCCATTGAGCTTGATCAGGGGTAAACCCCAGTTTGACGTGCTCAGGCCTTGGGCTTGCGCCGGACCGCCTCATTCGCCCCGGGTCGAGCGGTGCTGGTGTCAATCTTCAAAACCTCCGCAACCCGCCGCTTGCCTCGATCATGCTCAATCCTGACCCGCACCGTGGTCCCGCGCGGGAGCCAGACATAACCGGCTTCCTTGAGCACCGTCATGTGCAAGAAGGCGTCACCATAGCGGTCGCTTAAAGCATCGGACCCAAAAGTGGACTTGCACTTTTGGGATCCATCCGATGCTTTCTTCTTGGATAAGAGCATCGGTCGGAACGGAAAACCGGATCCACTTTTCGCTGGCGTGGCCCTTCGGGTCGCTGACGCGGCCCTCTGGGTCCGTCCGATGCTCAAGAGCTACAAAGCCAAACTGCTTGGTCAGGTCAAACCAAGCAACTGTTCCTGTCACCGGCATGCATGATCTCAGCGGGTAGCAATATCAGCATAGCTTGCTCAGGTTCACCATCTGTGGAGGCTCATAAGCCCTGAATGAAATCCAGTTCCGTAAGCGGCCTTCCGCGAAATTTTTGCCGGAAGTCATTGACCCGTATAGGACACAGCGGTCTCGACACCAGGAATGTCTCAAAATGGCACAGGGCCGACCTTTGCCATACATCCGCAGTCGCGGGGTAGGCGGACCTTCACACGGCCAAGCTGAAGGGCAGGGCGTGAACCCTAAGCGGCTATTGGCGTCCTCTCTAGTCGACACCATGGATCTTGTTGCGTTAGGCCATTTAGCGGTCAGGGCGGTCATGGCCAGATCGAAGGCGATGAGGCTCCTTCCGCTCGCCGCTCGTGCGACCCGCGCTTGCCTCAATCACACGCACGAGTAACCCCTTGAGCAGGCTCCGCTCACTCTCCGACAGGGGAGCCAGGATTCTGTCCTGTGCAGTCCTTACAGCGGCCCGGAGCCTCAGCCGTGTCTCAACGCCCGCGGGCGTCGCGTTCAGAGCCCAGAGCCTTCGGTCCGAACTCCGGCTCCGCCTGATCAGCCCGCGCTGTGCGAGTCGGGTCGCGCACCGTTGGCCAGCCGCCGGTTTGATCCCGAGCCGCTCAGCGAGCCGATGGGGGTTCAGACCGGGCTCATCGATGATCGATGCAAGGGCCGGAACGTCGATCCCTGTCAAGCCGGCCGTCTCGCCGATTTCCGAGAGAGCCTGCATGCACAGAAGGTGGACACGTCGGATGAGGTGGAATTCGAAGTGGCTGTGGACGAGCGGAATGGCCTTCGCTGGGTGAGGGGCCGCAGGATGCACCAGAAGGGCCTGGATCGGCTCGTCGAGGTTCTTCACGCGCTGAGGCCCAAGGTCCTCGATGTCCAGCGGCACAAGCCGGCGGACATACTCGTAGGCTGACGCGGACAGGCAGATCGTTCCCGGCAGGGCCAAGCTCTGCAATCGGGCAGCAACGTTGACCCCATTGCCGAACAGGTCACCACCCCTGACCATCGCCTCCCCAACATGCACGCCGATCCGGAACAGGATCCGGCGCTCCTCCGGCACGGCATCGTTGATTGCGGCGATGCGCTCCTGGATGGTCAGCGCACACTGGACGGCATCGGGGGCGCTGGGAAACTCGGCAAGAATGCTGTCCCCGGCCGTGTTGGCAATGCGCCCGCCATGCTGGACGATCTCTCGGTCGGTGACCTCGCGGTGAGCGGCGAGCAGCCGCAGCGTTGCGCGTTCGTCGCTGGCCATGAGGCGGGTGTATCCTGCCACATCGGCGCACAAGAAGGCGGCGAGGTGGCGCTGCGCTGTCATGCTGGGCCTGTTCATGTGAGAGCCACCGGGGCTTGGTCACGGGACAACTGAAGTCAGTGTGGCACGGATCCAGATGCGTGGGTTGGGCCATTGTGAGAGCGGAGGAGGGGGATGCCTTCAGGCATTGAACGATCCCGATAGAAAAGCTTCCGATCGTCTAGCCCGTGACGTCTGTCTCAGGCCGATCCCGTCCCTGAGAAATCTCTTCATGCCAGTCGCCTGCTTCGTCCTGGTACTCGATGTCTTCCGTCGCGCCCGGCAGCCTCTGTTCGGCAGCCGCCCGCTCCGCAGCCTCGCGTGCTTCGTCATAGGTGGCATATCGTTCCGAGAAGACGTCTCCGACTTTGTAGGCCCATCCACCGTCGTGTTCGACAATCATGTAGTGAACGTTGGCCATTACCATCCTCCTTCGAGGCCCGTTGAAGCGGGCAACAGGCGGGAAGGGTCCGTTGCACGCTCAGGTCCTGCGGCCCTCCGGGCTCCAGACAAACACCTCTTCACCATGCTCATCGACCACCCGCAAGGCATCCGGCTCTTGCGGCATGGCCAATGTCTCGAAGAGCGACCGGGCCCTGACCTTCGCATCCTCCAGCTCGGCGGTGTCATGTTCAACCCGGCCGAGAGTGGCATGGGCCTGGTCCGTGTCCCGGACCCGAAAGAATTCGATGATAAACATTGCAGATGCACCACCTTGCTAGAGGAGTTGATAAGTCATCTACGCCGCCTGCCCTTGGAGACGATGTGATATCCACATGACCTTCCCGGTGGCGCAGCCACTTGGGATGTCATCCAAATAGCCGGAGTGTTCCTGGAACCGGGAACTCACGGGCTGTGCAACTCCGCATCCGGCAGAGCCGCCCCATCGGCATCGTTTCGCGCGAGGAGTGCCTGCAAGACCGCCAGAGTGGCTTCATCCGCGGCTGCGGCCGCAAGCTCAAAGACGGCAATGGCATACTCTTCCGCATCGTGGGCGCGGGTTTCCATCAGATGAGGCTTGTGGCGTTCCGTCCAAAGATCCTTGCCTGCATCGGAGCCCGCCTTTTTCTCTGCGAGCCACGTCTTGACCCTGACATTGGCCGCTTCAACGATCACACGGTTGTCGTAGATGCGCTGCTCGACCCGATCGAGCTGGCTTTCAAGGATCTCCTGAGATTGGTCGAAGGTCGCTGCGCCGTTCGATTTCAGCGCCTCAAGGCGGCGATCCATCCCGTGAAGCTTGATCCGGAGCTCGTCATATAGACGGCCCATCTGCTCACTCATTCGCGTCTCCTGTAAGATCCTGCCGTGATGATCATGGCGAGGGCGAGTTGGGACCAGCTTTCGACTGCCACTCCTGGCCGAACTGACTGACAATCCCTGTGCTGAAGACCTTGGCCCCTGGCCCGGCGGCCTGGGCTTCTGTCACGGCGGCGTTGATGGCCAAAAGGCGGGATTCATAGTCCCCATGGTGTTTGCCATTGACCCGGATGCGCCAGGCACCGTGATGTCGGACGACGTAAAACTCGGTTGCCATCAACGTCTCTCCATTAATTGTCAGTCCGGACCGGAAGGCGCCGACATCTCATCCGGACCCGACAGGGGGCAGAACGACAGGGGGCAGAACGGCTTGCCTGCCCTTCAGCCTTCTCAAAGCTGCTTATCCAGGGCCCAGAACTCGACATCTCTGGCGGCCTGCTCGTGGGAGAGGCTGTAGCTCTCTTCAACCTTTTCGATGAGCTCCGACGTGGTTCGGATCCCCATCACCTCGACCATCGTGAACCGATCCCACCTGGCCTGCATCATCGGCAGCGCGTGAAGCGTCAGTCCCGGACCATCGCGGGCTTGATAATGCTGAAGATCAAACATGAAGCGGCTGTTCAAACACATTGGGAACCTCCGCGATCACTCGCAGATATCAACCTTGGCCAATTGCAAGGGTGCAAAGCCGAAAGTTTATCTCAATTCTATATGGGGGAGACGGGCTCGTTTGCATCGGATCCCACAAATAAATTACTAATAAATCCGATTTAAGTATCTAAATTTTACACGCGGTATTATCGTGTATGTCATCAGGTTCTATAAGAACTAAGACTATTAACTTATTAGGAGCGCTAGATTTCTAGGTGAGGAACAGAAAGATGTTCGGTCAAGCCGTCATCTCGGTTCCGAATGTCGTGCGCGACCGGTCCCGGTGACGGATCAGCAGGACCATCGGCTTCGCTGGGGTACAGGAAAGGATCCTGTCATGAGAACGCATCGCTACGCTGCCGGTCAGCACGTCAGCTACGCCGAAGACGCTTCGCCCGCCGGGGTCTGGCGCGGTGGTTACGAGATTGTTGCCTTGCTGCCCGCCGGCAGCCGGGAGCCCCAGTACCAGATCCGAAGCGACGATCAGGCCTATGACCAGGTTGTCTGGGAGTTCCAGTTGCGGGAGGAGTTCGGCAGGCGGACGATGCGCTTGAGCGAGCTTGCCATGCAAGCGACGACGATGCTGGCATCACCACCCTGGCGTGCCCGCCACCCGAAAAGGCCAAGCCGACATGAGGATCTCACAAGGTGGGATGATGAGGGTGGTGCGCCCCGATCGGGCCACCGCTTCAGTGAGCACCCCCCATTGCCATCCAGGGCGGAAACAGCTCTCTACTATTTCAACGTCCGGACGGAGAGCAACCTCATGGAAGACCCGGAAGGAAACAGGTACCCTGACCTTCAGGCCGCGCGGGATGTTGCAGTCGCCTTGGCCCACACCATGATTGCGGAAGGCCATCAGAAGGGCGAGGACCGGCGACGCTGGCACGTCGAAGTCACCAACCGGGCCAATCAACCGGTCCTGACGGTCGCATTCGCGGACGTTCTCGGCCCTACGGCCGTCGGCTAGCTGCGACAAAGCGATTGCCGCAGCACGGCCCTGGGGTCGGCAAGGAAGCCAACCATGAGCAAGAGTCCTCTCACGACCACGCAGAAACTGGTGAACTCGGTCTGGAAAGCCGTGAGGATGCTGGACGACCGCCCCGAACCGCCTCCGAAGGTCAAGCTCGACGGCCGGCGCGGTTATGGCGACGGCGACATTCCCACGCCGCATCAAACTCCCAACCGCGAATGATCCAAGGCCCGCGCCGCCGCGAGACGCGGTAGGCCGAGGTCTCGCCGTCACGCTGGTATTGGCACAGGGGTAAAGGGCGAGCGCTCCACCAGGAGAACCTGCAGGAGAACCTGGGCAGTCACGCCGAGGGATCGCAAGCCATCCAGAACCTTCCGCAACTGCTCGGAGGCTTGCCCCCGGCGCGTGTCCTCCACGGTTCGGAACTCCAGCATCGTGATCGTGTCCGGGCTGGCCCCATCGGACGTGCGATAGGCCACAAGCGATACTGCACCCGGGATTTGCAGGAGCTGCTCAATCCAATCCCGGACATGCTGGTTGTAGTCGTTCCAGTGATGCGAGTCGGTTGGACGGTTATATTGAAGCATGATGTAGGCCATGGGATATCTCCCCGAGGGCTCGCGCCATCACGACACACAGGAGCGAGCGTTCATAGCAGTCAGACAGATACCTACCACCGCGTGCTGAGCCCGGTCAGTTGAAGCGGCGGTTCGCCTTGAGTTCGTTGGCGTTGATCACGCGGGCCAGGAGGTCTTGCAGGATCTCCCGCTCACGTTCCGAAAGCGATGACATGACCTGATCCCGCACCGCAAGGATGACCGGGTGAAGACGTTCGAAAAGCTCGAGCCCCGCCGGGGTGAGGCTGAGCAACCGTATCTCGCTGCCGCGTTTGCCTCGCGTCCGGTTGACGAAGCCGCGGCGCTCAAGATGCCGGACCATCCGCTGGGTGCTTGCGAGATCAGCGCCGATCCGCTCGGCCAGTCGCCGCTCATCGATGTCCGGAGCATCGTGCAGCGAGGCCAAAATCGCAGGCTCGACCAGCGTCAGGCCCTCCGGCCTCGTAATCTCCAGCAGCGCACGGTTCAGGATCGCGTGAAAGCGGCGCCCCAGGTTGAACTCGCTGCGGCGATGAACCGGCGGCAGGAACCGGAACGGCGGATGATCGGAGCCGTGGACGAGATAGGCCCGCACCGGGGTGTCGAGACTTCTCACGGGCTGTGCCCCGAGGTCGTCGAAGGTCAGCGGCAACACCCTGGCCACGTAGGCGTGAGCGGCTTCCGACAGACAGACAAACCCGGGTCGCGCCAACTTCTCCATGCGGGCCGCAATGTTCACACCATCTCCGAACATGTCGCCGTCCCGGACCATCACCTCTCCGACATGTACCCCGATCCGGAAGGTGACCCGCCGCTCCTCGGGCGTTTCCTCACTCGCTGCGGCAATTCGCTCCTGAATGCCCAGCGCGCATTGCACCGCCTCTATGACGCTTGGGAACTCAGCCAGGATGCTGTCACCTGCGGTGTTGGCGGTGCGGCCTCTGTACTGGATGATCTGGCGATCCATGATGGCCCGATGGGAGTCGAGCAGGCCGAGGGTTCCTGCCTCATCGGCGTTCATGAGGCGCACATAGCCGGCCACGTCCGCGTAGAAGATCGCTGCGAGGCGGCGCTGCATGACTGAGGCGCGTTTGTTCATCTTCGAACACCGCCCTTCACGAGTCGGCCCAGACGCACGCGATACCCATGAACCCTTTGGGTTGTCAGGATCGCCGGCAGTGGTGAGTTTGACGCCCAGCGCACACGCTGCGCCGGCCCGTTGTCCAGATTGGCGTGCCCTCACCAGTGGTAGCGGACCATCAGTGTGCAGACGGCGAGAATGCCAGCCATCAGGAGGAATGCAATCAGCGCCTGGGAGAGCATCACATCACCCCCAGAATCACGGCCCCGCAGAACAGAATGGCCAAGGCTCCCACGAAGAGAGCTTCGTTTTCTGAAGAAAAATGCGACATTATTCTATGAAACATGACCTACTCCCAAATTTCTCCAAGTATACGCGTGCGAAAGCCGTAAATATACGATTATCTTGCGGTCGGAGTTATTTATATGGGTCTTTCCATTTTTGTTCTATGTCGCGCCTTATCTGAATTATGCGCCCGCGCTGAAAGATGCCGGTCATGAAACAACTCCTCTCCGGCTGCCGCTACACGGTCGAGCTCTTGTCTGATGAAATCCGTGGCTCTCTGTCAGGCCTTCGCTGTTGAGCCTTGCGCTGAGCTTTCCACGGCCAGCGACAGCGTGACCCGCCAGACGATCCGTCCGGCCACGTCCTTGACGTCGACGGTCAAGTCGCGCCGATCCCCGTCCGGCATCACTTCCTTCACAATGTCGGGCAAGGTCTTCTTGGCCTCAGCCTTGGCCGCTTCAAGGCCCTCCAGTTCCAGCCCTTCACGGTCGGGCGTGAACCTCTTGCCATCATGGATGTCGAAGAAAAAGCGAGGCATGGGCGCTCCGACGCGTGAGAACAATGTCAATCAACGCCGCAGGGCTCGTGCCCTGTCCCTCATCCACGAACAGGCTCATCACCGATGTCCGACAGGCTCAAGAAATCCGCGCGCATCGTCGTGCTCGACCGCGACACCCTGCCCGAAGACATCACCTTGCGGGCGTTCTCGTTTCCCCATGAACTCGTCGCGTTCGGCCGGACCCCGCACGTCGCTTGGGCGAGCCACGAAGCCGTCCAGGGACTTGCCGACCAACGGGTCGACAAAATCGAAGCCTTCGAACGCGGCCAACCCAGGAACATGGTCGCGGCGTGATCGATGGCCGTCGATAAGGACGCCCGGCGCATGGGGCGGGCCCAGCGGGCCACGCCAGTGAAAAGCCGCCTGAGCACGCGGACCCTGATCCTCTCCACGTCATCACCGGGCTTGTCCCGGTGATGACGTGGAGAGGCACGGCGCTTCTCCGTATCGGGATGGCCGGCACAAGGCCGGCCATGACGCCGGAGGGTGTTCGCACCGCCTCACACCACCCTCTCACGTCATCACCGGGCTTGTCCCGGTGATCCCGATACGAGAGGCGCCGCGCTTTTCCGATCGGGATGGCCGGCGAGAGGCGGGTGATGACTGGCCGGCCATGACGTGGCTGGGTGGCAGGAAGGGCGGAGGGTGCCATGACGCCGGAGGGTGTTCGCACCGACCCTGACCACCTTCTCCCCGTCATCACCGGGCTTGTCCCGGTGATCTCGATGCGGTGAGGCTCGGCGCTTGTCTTCATCGGGATGGCCGGCACAGGGCCGGCCATGACGTGTGGAGGGGTATGGGAAGGGGTCGCGCCACAGCGATGGTCACCCTCTCACGGCGTCACCGGGCGACAACCTCACCGGTGGACACGCAACGGAGTTCGCCCCATTCCCGAGACGCGCGAGATCAGGACCGGAGCAGGTCCGAAGGTGCCGATGATTCAGAAGAACTCAATCTTTTCGGCCACTTGCAAAGGCAGGTGGCGGAGACGGAGGGATTCGAACCCTCGATACCCTTTTGGGGTATGCTCATTTAGCAAACGAGTGCCTTCAGCCGCTCGGCCACGTCTCCAGGCGAAAAGGCCGGATCTGGGATCCGCTTCGCAGGTGGCGCAATAGACGCGAACGGGGTCCCTTCGTCAAGGTCCAAAATCGCACGGCCGCCTGCGTGGGAAAGGGGAAGACAGCCTTCGCCCTCAGGGGGCCTACCAGAACAGATGGGACAGGGCGAGGCTTGCGATCCCGATGCCGGACAGGAAGACCGGAAACCACTTCGGACAGGGGCCCTGTGCTTCGTCGAGTTCCACGCTGTCCCTCCGTCGCTTGCTGAACACGCCCTATCAGAACAGCCGCGGGTCCGGGAGGGAAGGGGCCGGGCTGGTGAAAGTTGGGCTTTTCCGCTCAAATGGAGGGCATCGGGCCCGATGATCGCTAAGCACCGGACCCGATCCCGGAACTGAGCCCGCTTTTCACGTCCGATGCTCTCGCGCACCGTGCGAAAAAGTGGACCCGGTTTTTCGCGTCGAACGGTGTGCCGGCCAAGAGGGGAGCATCGGACAATCGGGATCACCGGGACGAGCCCGGTGATGACGGGGTGGTGGATCGGCCGGGCGATCAAGACAGGGTCCCGAACGGTGCGCGCTTCAAGAGGTTGAGCATCGGATCCGATCCCAAACCTGGGTTCACTTTTGCGCCCGATGCTCTAGTACTACAGCCGGGTTTGTGCGTTGACTTAGACACGGAGGTGTCGCGCCATGACGCACGCAAGCGAGGCCCACCGCTGGGCCGATCAGTTGGACGAACTCTGCACCCGGATTGCTCCCCGCTTC
>NZ_JAMXFI010000114.1:0-25739 GCF_025460875.1 Microvirga yunnanensis | reverse complement strand
GTGTGAGTGTTGTGTGAGACTGAAGCGTCTGCTGCGGGAGAGGAAAGCATGAGCGGCCTCCAAAGATGAGGTGAGGTGACCGCCTTACTTCACCACTCCGGCGGTCGCTGCCCATGAGATCTTTTTCTTCCGTAACGTAATGTACAGGGTTTGGCACGAGGCCGGAATGCTCCTCTGCCGGGGCCGGCGCGACGCTGCACCCTCCACGCCAGGCGCAGACGCCTTTCGCACCCTCCCCCGTCACGGCCGGTCTCGTCTGGCCATCCCGCTCCCACATCCTCTCCCGTCATAGCCGGCCTTGTGCCGGCCATCCCGGTCCGGTGAGGCGCGGCGTCTTGAACAATCGAGATCACCGGGACAAGCCCGGTGATGACGTGAGAATCGCATGCCCGATTGTGCGCGCCTCCCCCCTCATGGCCGGACCCGACAGGACGAGACAAGTCATTCAACCAAACGGTTGACTATCCTGATCGACACATCTATATTCAACCACATGGTTGAATTACAGACATCTCAGCTCGACACCGTCTTCCACGCCCTGGGCGACGCGACCCGACGGCGGATGCTGCGGGACCTCGCCGGGAGCGAGCGCACGGTGAGCCAGCTCGCCGAGCCGTTCTCGATCTCCCTCGCGGCCGCCTCGAAGCATATCAAGGTGCTGGAGCATGCCGGCCTCCTGCGGCGCGAGATCCGCGGCCGCACCCATGTCTGCCGCCTCGACCCCGGGCCGCTGGCCAGCGCCCACGCGTGGCTCGGCATCTACGAACGCTTCTGGACCGACCGTCTGGACGTGCTGGAACGGCTCCTCCGCGAGGAGGATGCCCGGACATCCGAAACCCCCGAAGGAGACGACACATGAGCGACCTTGCGACCACGGATCTTGCGGAACGCAGCCCCTACGGGGTGCTGACCGACCCGGCCACCCTGACGATCCAGCGCCTGCTGCCCGGGCCCATCGAGCGGATCTGGGATTACCTCACCAAGAGCGACCTGCGCCGGCAATGGCTCGCGGCGGGCGAGATGGAGCTGAAGGTCGGCGCGCCGGTCGAGTTCGTCTGGCGCAACCACGAGCTCACCGACCCGCCCGGCGAGCGCCCGCCGGGCTTTGCCGAGGAGCACCGGATGGAGAGCCGGATCACCGAGCTCGACCCGCCCCACCGGCTCGCCATCACCTGGGGTTCGACCGGCGGCGTCTCCTTCGAGCTCGAGCGCAGGGGCTCCGAGGTGCTGCTCACCCTGGTCCACCGCCGGGTGTCCGACCGGGCGACCCTGCTCAACGTCAGCTCCGGCTGGCACGCCCATCTCGACATCCTGGCCGACCGTGCGGCCGGCCGGGAGCCGGAGCCCTTCTGGCAGAACTGGAGCCGGCTGAAGGAGGACTACGCCCGGCGGCTCCCCGCATAAAGGTCCCGCCCCTCGCGTCATCACGGCCCCTTGCCACCCCTCCCGTCATCACCGGGCTCGTCCCGGTGATCCCGATCGGAAAGGTACGGAGCTTCACGGGATCGGGATGGCCGGCACAAGGCCGGCCATGACTTGAAGGGAGCGGCGCCAAGAGCGCTCCCCTACCCGCCCAGCACCCGCGAGAGCGTGAAGGCCGCGAGAAACCCCGCCACGGTGATCAGCCCGGCATATTCGTGGGCGGTCTCGAAGGCTTCCGGCACCATGGTGTCGGCCAGCATGGCCAGGATCGCCCCGGCCGCCACGGCGGTGACGAACGCGATGGTGGCCGGCCCTGTCTCGGCGAAGACCGCGTAGCCGAGGAGCGCCGCGATCCCCGAGGCGAGCGCGATGCCGCCCCAGATGCCGAAGATGTAGGCCCGGGAGCGCCCGGCCCGGCGCATGCCGGCGGCGCTCGACAGCCTCTCGGGCAGGTTCGACAGGAAAACCGCCGCCACGGCCACGAGGCTCACCCCCTGGCCGGCGAGCAGGCTCACGCCGATCACGATGGATTCCGGGATGCCGTCGAGGAGCGCGCCGAGCGCGATGGCGAGCCCGCTGCCCTCCTGGTCGTGCGAGGGCTGGCGCGCATCTGGGGCGGTGCCGGAGCGCTTGCGGTGCTTGGCGCCGCGCCGCGTCACGACGATGTTCGCCCCCGTATAGACGGCTGCGCCTGCCAGAAATCCCAGCGACGTCGACGCGATGCCGCCCGTGCGGTACGCCTCGTCCATGAGGTCGAAGGACAGCGCCGAGATCAGCACCCCGGCCCCGAACGCCATCACGGCCGCGATGACCCGCTGCGGCAGCTTGACGAAGGTCCCGATCAGCGCCCCGAGCACGAGAGCGGACCCGCTGAGCAGACCCCACAGACCGGCCTGGATGACCATGGGCATGAAACGTTCTCCGGTGGATGGGGAGAACGTGATGGGGGCGGTAGGGTTCGGGGCTGCGTCGGGCGAGGCTTGCATGGAACGAGGCATGGAAGGAACGATGGAACCGGTCGGCGGGCGCGTCGCCCGCCCGTGCGCTTCCATGCATCACGGCAGCTGGTCGGTGAGGACCCGCTCGACCCAGGCGCCCGCCTCCTCCTGCGTGGCGAACAGGGGCGCGCCGCCGATGTCGCATTTGCCGAAGCCGGCCTCCAGGTGCCAGAGGCCCTTGTGCTCGGGTTCGTGGGCGTCGCCGTCGAGGCGCACGATCACGGCGGCGAGCTGGCCGCCGGCCAGGACGAGCCGGCCCTCGCTGTCATGGCCGTCGATCAGGACGTCGATGGGTTGATACGAGATGTCGAGGGGCATGGCGCTCCCCCTGGTTGCCGGCGGGGGCCCGAATCTCCCTCAGCCGCCGGCGCCCGGACGTCCTTGCCGGCGATGGGCCATTGTAGGCCCTTCGGGAGCGGCCCGCCAGAGCGTTTCCGCCCGGCCGCCGGACCGTCCGCCCCGCACGTCCGCCCCGCGGCCCTCACAAAAAATTCGAAGAATGTCTCGGGTGTGAAGCGCTTCACAGCGACGTTCCGCAACGTCAGGCAAAGTCCCATCATCGCCAACGGAGAGAGCATCTCAGGCGGTCTTGAGAGCAACGCTTAACGAAGAGGAACATACCCATGGAAAACTATCAGTTCTCCGACAACGACATCTTCCAGGACGCCTACAACACCGCTTTCGGCGGCAGCGCCACCTCGGCGCAGGTCGGCAACATCGTCGACGCCGACGCCCTGCTCGACAGCAGCCACGACTATTTCGGCGGCGTCAACATGCAGGATTCCTACAACACCATCGACCAGGTGGCGACGAACACCGCCGTGTTCGGCAACGCGACCTCGGCCCAGGTCGCCAGCATCAACGACAGCGACACGCTCGTCGACACCAGCCACTCGCACTACTTCTGATCCTGAGCCTGCCGGAGCGCCACGGCCCGAGGGCCTAGCGCTCCTTTTCCGCTTTTCCCCGGTCCGCCCTCGCTCCGCCATGAAGCGCCGCCCTGGCCCCGCACCGCGACGACCCGACCGCCATCTCCCGCTTCCGACGACGCAAAAGGGCGGCCCTCGCGGCCGCCCTCTTCACGTCGCAGCCGGAATCCGAAGCGTCAGAGCCGTCCCATCAGCAGCAGGATGATGAGGATGAGCAGGACCACGCCGAGGAGACCGCTCGGGCCGTAGCCCCAGCCCCGGCTGTAGGGCCAGGCCGGAACGGCCCCGATGAGAAGCAGGATGACGAGAATGAGCAGGATGGTGCTGATTGCCATGGAAATACTCCCTCTACACGGACCCGCCGCGCAATGGCGGCGTTCATCCAGGGAAACTTGGCCGTAAGAGAAAAAGTTCCCGCCTCTTTTGCCTGTGGATGGCCCCGACGGGGTAGGTTTCGGGGCGGAACGATCACCCTGGCTTGACGTTAGCTCCACGGCGATGGGGTGCCGCCGTCAGCGCGTCCCCTGCGGGAGGTCGCCGCTTCGATGGACCAGGACAGCCCGATGCAGAAAAAGAACCCGAACGCGATGCCCCACGACATTCCAGAACCGATCCCTGGCCTCCGAAAATCCGATTCCCCCGCCCTGAGCCCCTCGGTCCAGGCCCAGATCGGCCAGCGTCTGCGCCAGTTCTACGATGCCCTGGCGCTGGGCGAGCAGCCGGTGCCGGACCGGTTCATCGAGATCATCAACCGGCTCGACGGCGCGAAGGGAGAGAAGCAGCAGTCATGAGTATCGACATCGATTTGCGCGACTCCATGCTCAAGGCGACCCCGAACCTGCGCGCCTTCGCCATTTCCCTCACCAACAACGTGGACCGCGCCGACGACCTCGTGCAGGAAACCCTGATGCGGGCGATCGCCAACATCGATCGTTTCCAGCCCGGCACGAACATGCAGGCCTGGCTCTTCACCATCCTGCGCAACCTGTTCCATTCCGAATACCGCAAGCGCCGCCGCGAGGTGGAGGATGCGGACGGCAAGTACGCGGCCGCCCTCTCGGTTCAGCCGGACCAGATGCCCCATCTCGATTTCGAGGATCTGCAGAAGGCGCTCGCCCGTCTGCCCCACGACCAGCGCGAGGCGCTGCTGCTGGTGGGCGCCTCGGGCTTCTCCTACGAGCAGGCGGCAGAGATCTGCGGCTGCGCGGTCGGCACCATCAAGAGCCGGGTCAACCGCGCCCGCAACCGGCTGGCCGAGCTGATGCACTTCACCGACATGGAGGAGGATCTCGGCCCCGACCGCGTCACCCTGTCGGTGATGCACGCCGTCGCGTGACGGGCCTTGGACCGTCGGGGCTTTCTTGATCGACAGGCGCGCCGAGAGGGGCGCCTGCTGTTTTAGCGCATCGGACGGACCCAGAGGGCCGCGTCAGCGAAAAGTGGACCCGGTTTTCACTAGCGTGGCCCGCTGGGTCCGCCTCTTCCGATGCGCCGCTTAAGGAAGAGAGCATCGGATGAATCCCAAAAGTGGTGCCCACTTTTGGGTCCGAGGCTCTAGCGACGCCGGAACTGCTGGTTGCCGCGCTGCGGCGGACGCGGACCGGAAGAGGCACCCGAATCCTTGTGACGGAAGATGAGCCGGCCCTTCTCCAGGTCGTAGGGCGACATCTCGACGGTCACGCGGTCGCCGGCCAGGGTCTTGATGCGGTTCTTCTTCATCTTGCCGGCCGTATAGGCGATGACCTCGTGCCCGTTGTCGAGCTGCACGCGGTAGCGCGCGTCGGGCAGAATCTCGGTCACAAGTCCTTCAAAGGTGATCAGTTCTTCCTTTGCCATGCAAAGCCTTCCTCATAACAAAAAAGCCGCCCCTGAATCGGAACGGCCATATGCAAGAGGACGTGCAGGCACGTCCTCCGGCATCAAACCTTACGCGTTCTGCAGGTTCACTGCAGAGGTGCGGCCGGTGCGCTGGTCGGTCTGAAGCTCGTAAGAGATCTTCTGGCCTTCGCGCAAGCCGCGCATGCCGGCGCGCTCGAGAGCGGTCGCATGAACGAACACATCCTTGCCGCCGTTGTCGGGCTGGATGAAACCATAACCCTTGGTTTCATTGTACCACTTCACGGTTCCCTGTTCCATGGGAAATCCTTTTTCACTGTCGATTGCACGTGGATGAGGGCCCAAGGCCAGTCACCCGCTAGTCGATAGATGGTAGAGAAGGAACGTGCGCCCGGCAGTGCCAAAGCGGGAAGCCCAGTCGTCCGGCCAAATGTCGATGGGCAGTACCTAAGGCACGGATGGGGCAATTACAAGGCAAAGGCTCTTTTCGCGCCGGACCGCAATTCGGTTGGAATTCCGGCTATTTCCGGGCCGATCTAGCGGCTCCCCCGGATGCCGGCCAGGATGTCCCGCAGGGCGTCCTCGCCGGCCGGCGTGAAGACGATCTCCCGGCCGTCCGCCTTGACGAGGCCGCGTCCGTCGAGTTCGTCCACGGCCCCGTCGCTCGCCCGGTGGCCGGCGCCGTCCTTCTGGACCACGCTGCGGACCCGCTGGCCGCTCGACAGTTCGTGATAGGCCCCGAAGGCGAAGACCGCCAGCGCCTCGTCGCTCAATCCGGACAGATCGGCCATCGTTCAACCTCGGTTCGTCGGGACATCCCGTTCCGGTCAATGCAAAGCCCGCGTGACCGTTCAACCGCCGCGGTCAAAAAACCGCGACGAGCGGCGATCCGGGCTTCCAGGAACACTCGCCAGGAACTCTCGCCAGGAACTCTCGCCAGGAACACTCGCCCGCGCCTTCACGTTGGTGGCTCGAAACCACCACCCGGTGGCCTCGGGCCACCCAGGACGAGGAGCGCTCCCATGGCCAACGACCGCCGTTACAGCAATCCGGATTTCGACCAGCGCGACCGCGAGGACGACGGCTACATCGCCCGCCGCGGCTTCGGCAACCGGCGCGCGGGATACGACAGCGGCCCCCGTTCCGGCCAGGATGACGGCTGGCGGCTGGAGCGGGACGTCCGCGAGCGCGATTACGGGGATTCCGCCGGCTACGGCACCGGCGGATCGGCCCTCGACTGGCACGACGTGGTGGGCGACGATCGCATCGGCTCCGAGCGCCGGGTCTTCGGCTCCGACCGCCGCCGCGACCCGGATCAGTTCGGGCAGGACCGCTACGGCCGCGACCGCACCGGCCAGGATCGGTATCGTTCCGAGAGCTTCGGGCGCGGCTCGCGCGACTACAACGAGGATCGCGGCCTCCTCGAGCGGGCCGGCGACGAGCTCCGGTCCTGGTTCGGGGACGAGGATGCGGAGCGCCGCCGCGACAGGGACATGCGCGAGGCCGGCCAGCATCGCGGCCGCGGGCCGAAAGGCTATCAGCGCTCCGATGCCCGCATCCTGGAGGATGTGAACGACCGGCTCACCGAAGATCCGCATCTGGATGCCTCCGAGATCGAGGTGCGGGTGGAGAACCGGGAGGTCACCCTCACGGGCACGGTGAACAGCCGCTTCGAGAAGCGCCACGCGGAGGACCTGGCGGAGTCGATCTCCGGGGTGTCCCACGTGCAGAACAACCTGCGCATCCAGCAGCAGGCGGATGCGGGCGTCGCCGGCACCATGATGTCGGGCGCGGGCGCCGCGGGCGCCGGCAGCACCGGCCTTCCGGAGACCGCAGGCGCCGGGACGGTCGGCACGACCCGCCGGCGCACCGGCGGGTCTTCGGGCGGCGGCACCTGACGCCGAGGCTCATACCGCCGGTTTACCAGGATGCGCTTCTTCCCTTGGGGGCGAGGCGCATCTGTCGTACCAAGGCCTTTGCCTTTCCCTCGAAGCAGGTGCTCCCCATATGGGGACGGGAAAGACGAGGACGCTCATGGCAGGTATTTCCGTCACGCTCGAAGGCGACAACATTCAGCTGGCATTCCAGAAGGGCGAGCAATCGACCGCCGTGGTCATGGACCCCCATGCCGCCCGCTCCCTGGTCAGGGCCGTGAGTCAGCTGCTCGCCGCCATCGGCGAGACCGGCGAGGACAGTGAGGAGATGCCGGAAGAAATGGTCGACGTGACGTCCCAGACCATCGATATCGGCATGGACGAGAACGGCATGGCCGTGGTGGCCCTCCAGGCCGGCATGATGCCCCCCTTCCTGCTGCGCCTGAAGGACGACGAAGCCCGCCACATCGCCCAGAGCCTGCTCGAGATCCTCAATTCTCCGCGAGATGTCAGGGTCTCGCACGGCGATCATTGACCCCGATCCGGTCGGGCCGGGATCCTCGTCCCTCTGCGAAAGCGCAGGACCGGGGCCGGTTCGCGCCGCATCCGTGCCTTTCCGGCATTCAGCTCGGCCGGTAAGGAACTTCATTACGGCCATTCTGTTGTCGAACGCGGGGCATTCTCGGCCGCGCTTGGACAAGGCCATGGCAGTTCACGATCCCGATCTCGTTTCCGGCGCTCACCCGGGCGTTCCCATGATGGACGCCAAGGCGGAGCCGACCCTCAAATATCCAGAATCCGAAGCGTTCTATGCCGAAGCGCTTCGGGAGCTGAACCACCTCGGACTGCCCTTCCTGCTGGCCGGCACCTATGCGCTGTCCGCCTATACGGGCATCACCCGTCCGACCAAGGATCTCGACATCTTCTGCAAGGCCGGCGACTACACGCGCGTCCTGTCCCACTTCAAGAGCATCGGCTACTCCGTCGAGATCGAGGACGACCGCTGGCTTGGCAAGGTCTTCAAGGGCCAGTACTTCTTCGACGTGATCTTCGCCTCGTCGAACGGCACGATGCCGATCGGCGACCAGTGGTTCGAGCGCGCCCGCCAGATCGAGGTCTTCGGCTCGCCCGTGCGCATCGTCGGGCCGACCGAGCTCGTCTGGTCGAAATGCTTCATCCAGCTGCGCCACCGCTACGACGGCGCCGACGTGGCGCACACGATCCTGAAGGCGCACGACCAGATCGACTGGCACGCCCTGCTCGCCTACATGGAAGTACATTGGGAAGTGCTGCTCATGCACCTGCTCAACTTCCGCTGGATCTACCCGTCCGAGCGCGACAAGGTTCCGCGCTGGGTCATGGACGAGCTTCTCGACAGGCTCGCCAAGCAGCTCGATCTTCCGCCGCCGCAGATGAAGGTCTGCCGCGGGCGGATGTTCTCCCGCATCGATTACGAGATCGATGTCAAGCAATGGGGCTTCGCCGATGTGGGCGGCGAAGGTGAATGGCGGAATGAGTGACGAACCAAAGCAGGCCATGAAGGTCGCCGCCATGGGCGACCTTCACGTTCGTGAAGACAATGCCGAATCCTACCGCGAGCTCTTCGGGGAGATCTCCCGGGAGGCGGACGTGCTGGTGCTCGCCGGCGATCTGACCGATCTCGGCAAGCCCAAGGAGGCGGAGCTTCTGGCGCAGGATCTGAAAGCCTGCTCGATCCCGGTCGTCGGCGTGCTCGGCAACCACGATTACGAATGCGGCGCGCACGAGGAAGTGGCCCAGATCCTGCGCGATGCGGGCATGAAGCTGCTCGACGGACAATCGATCGAGATCGACGGCGTCGGCTTCGTGGGCGTCAAGGGTTTCGCCGGCGGCTTCGGGCGGCGCATGCTGGGCTATTTCGGCGAGCCGGCCATGAAGCAGTTCGTCAACGAGACCATGAACGAGACCCTGCGGCTCGAGAACGCCATGCGCCACGTCCGCGCCAAGCGCTCCATGGTCATCCTCCACTACGCCCCCATCGCCGAAACGATCGAAAGCGAGCCGCTGGAGATCTATCCGTTCCTGGGCTCGTCGCGGCTGGCCGAGACCATCGACCGCTTCAAGGTCAACGCCATCGTGCACGGACACGCCCATCGCGGCCGCTTCGAGGGCCGCACGCCCGGCGGGCAGCCGGTCTACAATGTCGCCAAGCACATCGAGAAGCCGACCGGACGGCCCTACGCGATCATCGAGATCTGAGCCGGCGGCGTTGCGCCCGCCGGCTCGCAGCCGGCCCAGGTCGTCAGCCTCAGAACCGCGTGCCGGGATCGGTCGGGTTGCCCGGAAGGTAATCCGGCTCGGAGCCGGGCCCCTTCGGGTCGGTGATGCCCGGATCGTTGACCGGATAGGGCGTGCGCGGCCCGGTCGGACCGATATCCGGCTCCTCGTCGGGCACGGAGCCCGGCGGCACCTCGCTCGGAATGTTGCCGCCCGGCACGGGGTCGTTCGTCGGCATACCCGGATTGACCATCGCGTCTTCCTCGTTCGTTGGAATCATTGATCGGGTCAACAGGGCCGCGGCGTCAGGGTTCCGCGTCGCCGCATGTCGGAACCCCTCTCCCGTCCATCCGTTCTCCGTGTGATTTCCCCTCAACGACGGAGACAACCATGCCTGACATCAAACAGGCCAAGATCCTCATCATGGCCACGGACGGTTTCGAGGAATCGGAGCTGACGGTCCCGCAGGACAAACTGTCGGACGCGGGCGCGACGGTCGAAGTCGCCGCTCCGAAATCGCGCATGAAGTCCGGCAAGATCTACGGCTGGGACAAGACGGATTGGGGCAAGACCGTGTCGGTGGACAAGGACATCGACGACGTGAACCCGGCCGATTACGACGCGCTCGTCCTTCCGGGCGGCCAGATCAACCCCGACAAGCTGCGCGTCGAGCCGAAGGCGCTCGAGATCATCCGGGCGTTCTATTCCTCGGGCAAGACGGTTGCCGCCATCTGCCATGCGCCCTGGCTGCTCATCGAGGCCGGCGTGATCAAGGGCAGGCAATGCACGTCGTATCACTCCATCAAGACCGACGTGATCAATGCGGGCGGACAATGGCGCGACGAGACCGTGGTGACCGACAAGGGCCTCGTCACCAGCCGCAACCCGGGAGACCTCGACGCCTTCGTGAGCAAGGTCATCGAGGAGGTGCGCGAGGGCTCCCATGCCGGCCGCCGCCAGGCCGCCGAGTAACCGGCGCCTTCCGCCGCCGACCTCTCGAGACCGCCCCACGGGATCACCGGACTCGTGCCGGTGATCCCGATCATGACGGGTGAGCGAGCGAACTCCGCCGGATCGCTGAACGCAAGAAACCGTCCAGCGCACCGTGCGGAAAAGTGGACCCGGTTTTTCGCGTCGAACGGTGTGCCGGCCAAGAGTGGAGCATCGGACGATCGGGATCACCGGCACAAGGCCGGTGATGACGTGGTGGTGGATTGGACGGCCCGGTGATGACGGGGTGGTGGATCGGCCGAGCGATCAAGACAGGGTCCCGAACGGTGCGCCACTCAAGGGGTTGAGCATCGGAATCGATCGCGAAAGTGGGACCACTTTTCGCTCACGCGGCCCTTCGGGTCGCTGACGCGGCCCTCTGGGTCACGTCCGATGCACTAGGCCTGCTGGATCGCCGAGATCTTCCAGGGACCGCCCTGGTCGCGACGGAACGTCCAGAGCTCCGTCGCCTCCTCGACCCGGCTCGGATCGCCTTCAACCACCCGGCCGGTGGCCCGGTCGGCCATCACGTCGGTGATGCCGAAGCGCATGGCCACGGTGGCGTAGTCGGTCGGACCCTCGCGCCAAGCCTCCGACAGGTCGCCCTGGTTGAGGCGCACGTTGGAGAGCTTGTTCACGACGCCGCGGGCTGCGTTGTCGTTGAGCTCTTCCTGGATGTACCCCGCCATCTCGGGAGTGGCGAGCTGCCACAGCTTGGCGACGTCCTCCCGCGAATAGGCGTCCTGCATCTCGACGAGGCCCCGCTCGAAGGCCGCGTAATCCTTCTCGCCGATGCCGATCTCGTCACGCACGCCCGGACGGGCCTGTTGCGGCCGGCCGCCGAGAGCGCCGCCAAGGGCACCGCCGAGACCGCCGGCGAGCCCGCCGCCCAAGCCATTACCCGAGCCATTACCCGAGCCGCCCCCCATGGGCCGCCCGCCGGTCGGCGGCACGCTGCCGCCCATGGACCGGGCGTAGCCCTGGCCGCCGGTCGGCGGCACGCTGCCGCCCATGGACCGGGCGTAGCCCTGGCCGCCGTTCGGGCCGGGGCCCGCATAGGCCGGCTGCTGGCGCCGGCGGAACCACTTCATGGCGAAGGAGACCACCAGGACCACGAGGCCGATCTGGAGCAGAAGGCCCAGGATCGACGCGAGACCGCCGAGGCCGCCGAAGAAGCCGTGGCCGAACAGCATGCCCAGCAGGCCCGCGCCAAACAGGCCGGCCATCAGGCCGGTGCCGAAGCCGAAGCGGCGCGGCTGCGCCACGTTCGGAGCCGGGGCGCCGGGACGGGCCATGGTCGGACCCTGGTTCGGGATCTGCGAGCGCTGGATCGGGGCCGCGGCGTCCGGCGCCGTGCGGGTCGCCGGCGGGGCCGTATAGGTGCGTGCGCCGCGCGATCCGAAGCTGCCGCTCCCGCGCCCGACGCGAGCCTCCGCCGCGCTACCGGCGAGGACCAGGGCAGCCGCCAGGGCGACCATCACTCGGCTGCGGCGAGAAGCAATATTCATCATCGTCTTCGTTACATCCCTTCGGAGCACGATGCTCCCCGAGGATAATGTGGTGATGCGCCCGGGGTTGCGGAAGGGCATGGCCGTTCGATTTCGGCCAAGCCATGAGGCGTCCGTCCGTGGCTTCCCCCGGCCTCCCATCGGCTCTTCCACGTCATCACCGGGCTCGTCCCGGTGATCCCGATGCGGAAGAGCGCGGCGCTTCACCTTATCGGGATGGCCGGCACAAGGCCGGCCATGACGTGGGAGGGTGGCGGGAAGGGCGGAGGATGGCCGGCCATGACGGGTGACGATGCCGGAGCCGGGGAGCGTCCGACGGCGCACGCGCCGTCAATGACCCTGCTTCTGCTTCAGCCGGTCGATCCGCTTCGAGGCTTCGGCCTTGTCGAGATCCGGGTCGAAGGCCTTCGGGTCGTGCGCCTGCTCGGACAGGGTCTTCAGGTAGGACGCCTGAGCGCCCGTCATCGGTTCGTCGCCGGACACCCATTCATCCGGATCCTTGATCTGGTTGTCGGACGGGTCGGGATTGACCTTCGGGTTGGCTGCCTCTGCGGAAGGCTTATGGTTAACGGCAGGACGGGTCGTGGCTTTACCGTGCGATGACATGCGGGACTCCTATTGTTCGCTTTTTGTTCTAGAACAGGAACACGCCCGCAGAGCCTTGGTTCCTCAAGGAAAGGCGGATTACTCCCGCAGATTATTCCCCGTTATCCACAGATTTCACCCTCGACATGCCGCCAAGCTTATGTTCCTGCTTCGTTCCGATGACGGAGAGCAGGTCACGCCCATGCGCAAACCGACGGGCCTGGAGCGGCTCTATGTCGATTTCGATTCCTTCTTCGCGAGCGCCGAGCAGCATCTTCGGCCGCATCTGCGCGGCCGGCCGATCGGGGTGATCCCGGTCGATTCGGAGCATACGGGCCTCATCGCCGTCAGCCGCGAGGCGAAGGCCCAGGGCGTGAAACGCGGCACCGTCGTGCACGAGGCCCGCAGGCAATGTCCCGACCTCGTTCTCGTGACCGCGCGGCACGACGCCTATGTGGCGCTGCACCACGCCATCGTTCGGGCCATCGAGACGGTCGTTCCGGTCAAGGCGGTGTGCTCGATCGACGAGATGCTCTGCGCCCTCATGCCCGCGGAGTGGCCGCAGGCCCTCGGCATCGGGGAGCGCGTCAAGGAGGCCGTGGCCCGCGACATCGGCCCCACCCTCACCTGCTCGGTGGGCCTCGGCCCGAACGATCTCCTGGCCAAGATCGCGGCCGAAATGGAGAAGCCCGACGGCCTCGTGGCGCTTCACCCGGACGACCTGCCGGGCCGCCTGCTCGCCCTGGACCTGACGGATGTCCCGGGCATCGCCCGGGGCAACGCCGCGCGCCTGGCCCGTGCGGGCGTCGGCGACATGGCGGCGCTCTGGCGGCTCCAGCCCAAGGAACTGCGCCGCCTCTGGGGCAGCGTGGAGGGGGAGCGGCTCTGGATGGGGCTGCACGGCTACACGGTGGAGCGCCCCGAGACCCGGCGGCGGATGTTCGGCCATGGGCGCGTCCTGCCGGCGGAGTGGTGCTCCCTGGACGGCGCCCATGCGGCGGCCCGGGCGCTCGCCCTGTGGCTCACCGACCGGACCAGCGCGGGCTGGCACGGGGAGGAACGCTTCCGGCCGACCCGGGACGATCCATCCCTTCTGGCGTCCTTGAGCCGCCTCTTTCTCCTGGCGGAACGGGAGGAGATGAACCGCAGCCGCAGCGTGCACGTTGCCCTGCACGACCTGGTGCCCGTGGCGGATATCGAGGAGGATCTGTTCGGCCACACGCCCGAGGCGCAGCTCAAGCGCCGCATTGAGCACCTGTCGGCCTTGGCCGACCAGCTCAACGTGACCCACCGCAGGACGCTGCTGCATTGGGGGCCCTGGGTGACGATCCCGGGCGGCTACGCCGGGGCGAAGATCGCCTTCAACCGCATTCCCGACGCGGAGGATTTTTGAAGCGCCGGCCGTTATGTCGGTCACGGCCACGACAATCGGACACGCGCCGTGCGGACAGCAGCGCCCGCCACGTCATCACCGGCCTTGGGCCGGTGATCCCGATCGCGTGAAGCGCCGCGCCTCACCGGATCGGAATGGCCGGGACGGGCCCGGCCATGACGCGGAAACCGAGAGGCGAAGAACCTTCAGGCCGCCTTGCTCCTGGGCTGAACCTCGGCCGAGTAATCCTCCATCAGCACCCTGGTCATGTTGCCGGGCTGGAACCGGTAGGAACCGATCTCGGACACCGGCGTCACTTCCGCGGCCGTTCCGGTGATGAAGCACTCATTGAAGCTGGACAGCTCCTCCGGCATGATCCGGCGCTCCTCGACCCCGAAGCCGCGGCGCTTGGCGAGGTCGATCACCGTGCGGCGGGTGATGCCGTCGAGGAAGCAGTCGGCGATCGGCGTGTGGACCACACCGTCGCGGATGAAGAACACGTTGGCGCCGGTGCACTCGGCGACACGGCCCTGCCAGTCGAGCATGAGCGCGTCGGCATAGCCCTTCCGCTCCGCCTTGTGCTTGGAGATCGTGCAGATCATGTAGAGGCCGGCGGCCTTCGCGGCCGACGGGGCCGTGGCCGGATCGGGACGGCGATATTCCGCCATGTCGATGCGGATGCCCTTCATCTTCTGGGCCGGGTCGAAATAGCTCGGCCATTCCCAGGACGCGATGGCGAGGTGGATCCTGTTGTCCTGCGCGGCGACTCCCATCATCTCCGAGCCGCGCCAGGCGACCGGCCGCAGATAGGCGTCCCTCTGCCCGTTCTTCTCCAGCACGAGGCGCTTGGCCGCATCGATCTCGGCCACCGTGTAGGGGATCTCGAAATCGAGGATCTGAGCCGATTTCTTCAGGCGCTCGGAATGCTCGGTCGACTTGAAGATCTCGCCGCCATAGGCGCGTTCGCCTTCGAACACGGAGGATCCGTAGTGGAGCCCGTGCGACAGGACATGGAGCTTGGCATCCTTCCAGGGTACGATCTGCCCGTCGTACCAGATCCATCCATCACGTTGATCGAAGGGGGTCGCGGACATCGTTCTTCTCCTTGAATGCCGACCTTGGTGGCAACCGGGGCCGTGTAATTTCCGGTTCGCTTCCCGGCGATTTCGATATCATTCATTTCGCGGAAGCGGCTTGACGAGTAACAATCGTCCTGAGATATGTCAACAAGGCTGACATAAAAATTGGGAACAGATGGTGCCAGACGCAATTCCGGCTTTGAAAGCGCAGCAATCCGGCAAGGAAACGGGCAAGGACATCCTGTCCGAGCAGCCGGCCTACGACCTCATCGAGCTGTTCTTCTTCGCTTATCGCGACTTCGTTAGCGACCCCGACCGGATCCTGGACGAATACGGCTTCGGGCGCGCCCATCACCGGGTTCTCCACTTCGTCAGCCGGCAGCCCGGCCTGACGATCGCGGAACTCCTGGACATCCTGCGGATCACGAAGCAGAGCCTCAACCGGGTCCTGAAAGAGCTCATCGAGAAGGATTTCATCGAAAGCCGAATGGGCACCTCGGACCGGCGCCAGCGGCTGCTCTTCGCCACCCCCCAGGGCCACGATCTGGCCTTAAAGCTCGCCAAGCTGCAGACCCGCCGCATCATGCGGGCCCTGTCCGAGATGGAGCCCGAGGGGAAGGAAGCGGTCAGCCGCTATCTCCTGCGCCTCATCGATCCGGACGACAGGACCCATGTGAAGCAGCTCGTATTCGGCTCGGGCAAAACCTGATAAGCAGGGCCCGACAAAGCAGCTCGAAGCCCGATGGATGCACGCATCGACATTCCCGACCACGCCCCGCACGTCCTCGTGGTGGACGACGACCGCCGCCTGCGCGACCTCCTGACCCGCTTCCTCACGGAGAACGGCTACCGGGTGACCGCGGCGGCCAGCGCCGAGGAGGCGCGGGCCAAGGCGGGGAACTTCGTCTTCGATGCCCTCGTGCTCGATGTGATGATGCCGGGTGAAACCGGGTTCGACTATGCCCGCAGCCTGCGCGAGCACTCCCAGGTGCCCATTCTGATGCTCACGGCGCGGGCCGACGCCTCCGATCGGGTCACGGGCCTCGAGATCGGCGCTGACGATTATCTCCCCAAGCCCTTCGAGCCGCGCGAGCTCCTCCTGCGTCTCGGCAACATCCTCAAGCGCACCCGTCCCGGGCCGGGCGCGGCGGCCGCCGATGTCCCGGAGGTCATTCATTTCGGCCCCTTCTCGTACCGCTTCGACCGCGGCGAGCTGCGGCGCGGCGACGAAGTGGTGCGCATCACCGAGCGCGAGCGCGAGATCCTGACCATCCTCGGCAGCCATGCGGGAGACAACGTGCCGCGCGAGGCCCTCGCGGGTAACGGCCTCGCGGCCAACGAGCGTACGGTGGATGTTCAGATCAACAGGCTGCGCCGCAAGATCGAGATCGATCCCGCCAATCCGATCTTCCTCCAGACCGTGCGGGGGATCGGCTATCGCCTCGTGATCGATCGATGAAGATCGGGGCGACCCTGCGCTATTCTCCCCTCGACCATGCCGCGCGCTGGTTCGGCCGCTTCCTGCCGAAGGGGCTCTACGCCCGCGCGCTCATCATCATCATCGCGCCCGTCATCCTGCTGCAATCCGTCGTCGCCTACGTGTTCATGGAGCGGCATTATCAGCTCGTCACGCGACGCCTGTCCTCGGCCGTGACGGCGGATATCGCGGCGCTCATCGACATCTACGAGAGCTATCCGCAGGACAAGGATGCCAGCACCCTGTCCCGGATCGCGTCGGAGCGCCTGCAGCTCGACGTGGACATCCTGCGCAACACCGACCTGCCGCCGCCCGGACCCAAGCCGTTCTTCGACATTCTCGACGAGACCCTGACCGACGAGCTGCGGCGCCAGATCGACCGGCCGTACTGGATCGATACGGTCGGGCGCTCGAGCTATGTGGAAGTCCGCGTCAAGCTCGATCAGAGCAACGTCATGCGCATCCTCGCCCGGCGCAGCCAGGCCTACGCGTCGAACTCCCACATCTTTCTCGTCTGGATGGGCGGCTCGTCCTTCGTGCTCCTCGGCATCGCCATTCTGTTCCTGCGCAACCAGATCAGGCCGATCCTGCGGCTTGCGGAAGCCGCCGAGGCCCTGGGCAAGGGCCGCGAGATCGAGTTCCGTCCGCGCGGAGCCCGCGAGGTGCGCCAGGCCGGACACGCCTTCCTGGAGATGAAGCGGCGCATCGAGCGCAACATCGAGCAGCGCACGACGATGCTGAACGGGGTCAGCCACGATCTGCGCACGATCCTCACGCGCTTCAAGCTCTCGCTCGTCTTTCTCGGCGAGACCCCGGAGATCGAGGATCTCAAGCGCGACGTGGACGAGATGAGCCGCATGCTCGAGGGGTACCTGGCCTTCGCGCGCGGTGACGGCGGCGACGCGGGCGAGCAGGCGGTCGAAACGGATCTGCGCCAGCTCCTGGAAGAGGTGCAGTCGGACGCCGAGCGGCAGGGCCACGTGACCGAGCTCGACATCATCGGCGACCCGATGATCACGGTGCGGCCCGACGCGTTCCGCCGCCTTCTCTTCAACCTGGTCTCCAACGCCGCGCGGCACGGGGACCGGATCGAGATCACGGCCAATCACGAAACGCGCTGGCTCGTTCTGCACGTCGACGACGACGGGCCGGGCATTCCGTCCACCCTGCGCGAGGAGGTATTCAAGCCCTTCGTGCGCCTGGACGAAGCGCGCAACCAGGACGAGGGCGGGTCGGGCCTCGGCCTCGCCATCGCGCGAGACGTCGCCCGTTCCCATGGCGGCGACATCGTGCTGGGAGAAAGCCCCCTCGGAGGCCTGCGCGCGACGGTGCGGCTGCCGGCGTAGGCTCTTCGAAGCATGGCGTCGTCACCGGCCTTGTGCCGGTGATCCCGATGATGCGAGGCGCCGCGTTCTGCCGATCGGGATGGCCGGCACAAGGCCGGCCATGACAAGGGTGAGCCTGAGTGAGCGATCCTGACCTTGTGGTCTCGGCCCCGTCAATACAGGCGTCCCCCCACGGGCACGTCGCGGTCCGGGCGGATCAGCATCACGTTCCCGTCGGCGTCGGGCACGCCGAGGGTCAGCACCTCCGACATGAACGGGCCGATCTGGCGCGGCGGGAAGTTCACCACCGCCATCACCAGCGACCCCACCAGATCCTCCGGCGCATGGTTCACCGTGATCTGGGCCGAGGAGCGCCTGGTGCCGATCTCGGGCCCGAAATCGATGGTGAGCTTGAACGCCGGCTTGCGCGCCTGGGGGAACGGCTCGACGGTCACGATCCGGCCCACGCGGATGTCGACCTTCAGGAAATCGTCGAGCGTGATGGGCGCGGCTGCGGGACTCGCCTGATCCATGGTTGCCCCTGTGGTTCCTTGTCAGATCGCCGCCGCGGGACTCTGCGCATCGCCGTTGGGGTCGCTCGCGCGGCGTGTCTCCGAACGGGCCGGCCGGCGCCCCTGCATCAGCGCCCGCCCGACCGCGCGCAGGGGCGCGCTCAGGCGGCGCAGGTCCTCGGCGCCTTCCAGGATGCGCTCGCCCCGGCGCAGTTCGCGGTCGAGGCGCGCCATGGTCCGGGCCAGGGTCGGATCATCGTCCTCGAGCCACGTGCGCATGGTGTTGGCATAGACGAGGACCGCCCCCTGGAGCTTCAGCGTTCCGAGCGGCCCTTCCGTGTTGATGCCGGCGGCCGCCAGCATGAAGCGCTGGGAGCTGAGCGCCACCTGGTTGAGCGCGGCCAGCGAGGCAGGATCGTATTGCAGATCCTGGACAATCCGGCGCAGAGCCTGCTTGTAGGGCTCCAGGGCATCGAAGCGGCGCATCAGCACATCGAAGATCCGCTCGCGCGCGGGTTCCCCCGCCAGGTCCTCCGTTGTCCCCTCCAGCACCTGCCGGTCGATCTGGCGGGAGAGCGCGCCGAGTACGGCGCCCTTCGAGGGAAAGAGATCGCGGAACTCGGCCAGCGACACGCCGGCGGCCTTCGCGACGTCGTTGATTTCGATCTCCTGCCAGGAGCGTCGGGCGGCGAGGTCCATGAGCGCCTCGACGATGGCCTTGCGCTTGTCCGTGGGTCCGTCAGCGGTCACGATCGATCTCCTGAAAATATGCCGTTGACGGTTATCTAGGGACGGATCGGAGGAAGCCCAAGGCTAAAGTGGCTTGAGACTGAACGGGCCCGAGACTGAACGGGCCCGAGGCTAGCGCATCGTGCGGAAAAGTGGACTCGGTTTTCGCTGACGCGGCCCTTCGGGTCCGCACCGAACGATGCGCCGCTTCAGGAATTGAGCACCGGACCCAAAAGTGGGTCCACTTTTGGGTCCAATGCTCTAGCCGGCGAGTTCCTCCGCCCGCCGCTTGGCGGCCGCCACCGCCTCGCGCATGAGCGCCTTCAGGCCGCCCGGCTCGCGCATGAGCACCTCGAGCGCGGCCGCCGTGGTGCCGCCCGGCGAGGTGACGTTCTGGCGGAGCGTCGCGGGGCTCGACTCGCTCTGGAACAGGAGTTCTCCGGCGCCCGTGACCGTTGCCCGCGCGAGGCGCTGCGCCAGGTCCGGCGGAAGTCCGGCGGCCGTTCCGGCCTCGGCCAGGCATTCGACCAGATGGAACACGTAGGCCGGGCCCGAGCCCGACACCGCCGTGACCGCATCGATCAGATCCTCGGACGGCAGCCACTCGACGATGCCGTTGCTGCTCAGCAGCGCATGGGCCATCAGGCGCTGCGCCTCGCTCACCACGTCGTTCGCGGCGGCGCCGGTCGCTCCGCGCCCGATGCTGGCGGGAAGGTTCGGCATGGCGCGCACGATCGCGCCGGCGGCCGGAAGCCTGGAGCGCAGATCGCCGATGGTCTTGCCCGCGAGGATGGACACGATGAGCGTCCGGGGCCCGAGATATCCGTTCAGGCCTGGAGCCGCGTCATCGAGCATCTGCGGCTTGATCGCCAGGACCAGCACATCCGCGGGAGCGGGACTGGCCGGATTGAGCGCGATGCCGCTCGCTTGGCAGAACCGCGCCATCTCGTCGGACGGGCGCGGATCCAGAACGGTCACGCCCTCGGGCTTCATGCCGACCTTGAGCCAGCCCTCGAGCATGGAGCCGCCCATTTTGCCGGCGCCGGCGAGAATGAGGGACGACGGCAGATGCGAGGGGTTCGGCGACATGAGCTCAACCTGACGGAAGGGATGCGGAAGGCCGCACTCTATTCACGCGCGCCCTGCCCTGTCGAGCCAGGTTCAGGCTTCGCCCTCGGTTTCGAACAGGACGGAATCGAGCGCCTCGCGGGCCGACTTGCCGGCCCAGATGACGAACTGGAACGCCTGGAAGTACCGCTCGCAGGCTTCGACGGCGACCCGGAGCATGGTCTCGCATTGTCCGTCCGTGGGATCGGCCCCGCCGGCCAGCAGAAGCGCATGACGGAACATCACCACGTTCTCCGTGCTCCACAGGTCGAAATGCCCGACCCAGAGCTGTTCGTTGACCGAGGCGATGAGCTGGAGCACCTCCTGGCGCCGCCGCTCGGGAACCTTAAGATCGAACGCGCAGGCCATGTGCATGGCCTCCACGTCCTCGATCCACGTGAAGGCGACGTCGTAATCCGCCCAGCGGCCGGCCACCGAGATGGACATCTCGTCGGCTTCGGCCCGGTCGAAGATCCAGTGCCGCAGGGAAGCGAGGCGCTCGACCACATCGAGAGGATGTTCCGAACGATCGATTTCAAGATGAATCTGCGACATGTCGATCCTGGACGCTTGACTGCCCGATTATGGTAAACACATCGGGCAACACCATTGCGTTGATTCGAAGACTACTCGAAAGAAGTACTCGGAATACCTTCGATATTCCGATCTTCCGCCGTGATCGCCTCGAATCAGCTTATGAATCGACAGTCTTAGATTTCGGCCCTCGTCACAATGCGCCGGATTCACCTGTCCACAACAGGAGGCCCGCGTCGGGCGCAGATCGGATTCCCGCTTCGATCAAGGGGTCGCGGGATTGACGCCGGCCGTGGAGGCCAGCTTCGCCTCGAGGTCCTTGACCCGGGCTTCCAGCCGCACGTTCTCCTCGCGGGCCGCCGCCACCATCTCGCGCAGAACCTCGACCTCCTCGCGGGTGGCCACATCCATATCCTTGATCAGGCGCTCGAACTGGCTGCGGACCACGCTCTCGACCTCCCGCCGGACGCCCTGCGCCGCGCCCGCGGCATCGGTGGCGAAGCGGGCGAGTTCATCGAAGATCCGGTTGGACGATTGGGTCATGGGTTCACATCCACAGCGTTCGGCGAGCCCGCAGGCCCTGATCCGTCACACATGGGCGCATTCGCCGCAAACTGCAACAGGGTTGACGATGCGGGCCCTGCGGGTCCAATGGCAACCGTTCGATCAAGGGCCGACCATGCCTCTCTCCTTTCCCATCATCGATCCCGTGGCGATCTCCATCGGTCCCTTCGCGATCCGCTGGTACGCGCTGGCCTATGTGGCCGGCCTCCTGGGCGGCTGGTTCTATGCCAAGCGCCTTGCCGCGAAGGCCGACCTCTGGAGCGGCCTCAAGCAGCCGAAGCCGATCGACGTGGACGACCTCATCGTCTGGGTGGCGCTGGGCGTCGTGCTGGGCGGGCGCATCGGCTACGTGCTGTTCTACAATCTCGCCTCCTACCTGTCCCACCCGCTGGAGATCTTCGCCATCTGGCGCGGCGGCATGTCGTTCCATGGCGGCTTCCTCGGAGCGGTGCTCGCCATCGTGCTCTTTGCCCGCTCCCGGGGCCTCAATCCTCTGGCCCTGCTCGACATGGCCGCGGTGGTCACCCCCATCGGGCTGTTCTTCGGGCGCATCGCCAACTTCATCAACGGCGAGCTCTGGGGCCGCCCCGCGCCCGATTTCTCTTATGCGGTGGTCTTCCCTCATGCGGGACCGGAGCCCCGGCACCCGAGCCAGCTCTACGAGGCGTTCGGCGAGGGCCTCGTCCTCTTCGTCGTCATGGCGGTCGCGGCCCGCGCCTTCGGCTTCCGCCGACCGGGGCTTCTCGGCGGCATCTTCGTGCTGGGCTATGCGGTCGCGCGCATCGTCTGTGAGTTCTTCCGCGAGCCGGACGCGCAGCTCGGCTTCCTCTTCGGATCCTCGGTGCAGGCATTGAGCGGCGGCATCACCATGGGCATGCTGCTGTCGGTTCCCATGGCGCTCGTCGGCGCGGGCTTCATCGTCATGGCGGTGCGCGGCTCGACCCGCCCGGGCAAAGCGGTCGAGGCCGCGTGAGCCCGCTGCGGGACAGGCTGCGCGAGACGATCGCCCTCGAGGGGCCGATCACGGTCGAGCGCTACATGAGCCTGTGCCTGGGGCACTATTACGCCACCCGCGACCCGCTCGGCGCCGCCGGCGACTTCACCACGGCTCCCGAGATCAGCCAGATGTTCGGCGAGCTGATCGGCCTGTGGATGCTGGAGGTCTGGAACGGCATGGGACGTCCCGCTGCCTGCCGGCTCGTCGAGCTGGGACCGGGCCGCGGCACCCTGATGGCCGATCTGCTGCGGGCGACGAGGCTCCTGCCCGACTTCAAGGCGGCCGCCACCGTGCATCTCGTCGAGACCAGCCCTTCCTTGAGAGGCAGGCAGCAGGCGGCTCTCGCCTCGTCGGGCTTCTCCGTCGCCTGGCACGACCGGGTCGAGGACGTCCCCCCGGGCCCCACCCTGCTGGTCGCCAACGAGTTCTTCGACGCCCTGCCGGTGCGTCAGTTCGTGGCGACCGAGCGCGGCTGGTGCGAGCGGCTCGTGGGCCTCGACGGCGAGCGCCTGATCTTCGGCCTGCGCCCGGAGCCGGAGCCTGCCCTCGGCAAGCCCCTGAAGCCCGGCGACATCCTCGAATGGCCGGGAGCCTCCATCGACGTCATGGGCGAACTCGCCCGGCGGCTCGAGCGGGGTCCGGGCGCCGCCCTGATCGTCGATTACGGCTATTGGGGTCCGGCCTTCGGCGATACCCTGCAGGCCCTCAGGAAGCACAAGCCCGTCGATCCATTGGAAGACCCCGGCGAAGCGGATCTCACGACCCACGTGGATTTCCACCGCCTCGCCCAGGCGGCCGTGGCCGGCAAGGCCCGGGCCCATGGCCCCGGCACCCAGGGCGGCTTCCTCCGGAGCCTCGGCATCGAGGCCCGCGCCGCCACCCTGAAGGCCCGCGCCACGCCCGCCCAGGCGGCGGACATCGACCGGGCGCTGGCGCGCCTGACGGAGCAGGGCCCGACCGCCATGGGTGATCTGTTTAAGGTTTTGGCCGTTACACATGAGGGGATCGAGGCCGTCCCCGGATTGCCCGCCCTCTCCCCCTCCTCCTGAGATCGAGCCATGTTGATCCAAGCGCCCGCCCTCGAGTCCCAGCCGAATGTCCGCCATGCCTTCTTCACCCGCCAGGGCGGCATCTCGGAGGGGATCTACGCGTCCCTCAACGGCGGCATCGGGTCGTCGGACGAGCCCGCCAGGGTGCGGGAGAATCGTCGCCGCATGGCGGAGGCCGTCGGTGTGGGGCCGGATGCCCTGATCAGCGTCCATCAGGTCCATTCGCCCGATGCGGTCATCGTGGAGGCGCCCTGGCCGGGCGAGCGGCCCAGGGCGGACGCCATGGTGACGGCGACGCCCGGCCTCGCCCTCGGCATCACCACGGCGGATTGCGGGCCGGTGCTGTTCGCCGACGGGGAGGCGCGGGTGATCGGGGCCGCCCATGCGGGCTGGCGCGGCGCCGTGACCGGGGTGCTCGAATCCACGGTCGCGACCATGGAGACGCTCGGGGCCAGGCGCGAAAGGATCGTGGCCGTCCTCGGCCCGACGATCAGCCAGAAGGCCTACGAGGTCGGCCCGGACTTCATCGAGCGCTTCGCCGGGGAGGCGCCGGGCCACGAGCGCTTCTTCCGTGAGGCCGAGAGGACCGGTCACGCCATGTTCGACCTTCCGGGCTTCATCGGCGCACGGCTGGAAGCGGCCGGGATTGCGGCCTTCACGGATCTCGGCCTGTGCACCTATTCCGACGAGGATCGGTTCTTCAGCTACCGTCGCACCACCCACCGCCGGGAGCCGGATTACGGCCGGCTGATCTCGGCGATCGCGCTCACTCCCTGATTCCGGCGACGTCCGGCGTCTCCCAGGCCAGATGCTGACCGCCGTCGACGGCGATCATCTGGCCGGTGACGCTGCGGGCCGCGGCCAGATAGAGCACCGCATCGGCGATCTCGTCCGGGGTACCGCCGTGTCCGAGCGGGACAGCCTCGCTCTGCTTGGCGAAGTCCTCGTCGCCCTGGCGGACGTTCGACAGGGTCGGACCGGGACCGATGGCGTTGACGCGGATGCGCGGCGCCAGGGCCTGCGCCATGGTCCGGGTGGCGGTGAACAGGGCCGCCTTGGTCAGCGTGTAGGAAAAGAACTGCGGCGTGAGCTTCCAGACCCGCTGGTCGACGATGTTGACGATGCATCCATGCCCTTCGGCCGGCACCTGACGGGCGAAGTCGCGGGCGAGGAAGGCCGGGGCGCGCAGGTTGACGGCGAAGTGCCGGTCCCATCGATCCTGCGAGAGCGTCTCGACCTCGTCCGGCTCGAATTCGGACGCATTGTTGACGAGGAGCGTCAGCGGTCCCAGAGCCCGCGCCGCCTCAGGGACCAGACGCTCGACGGCAGCGGCGTCCGCGAGGTCCGCCTGAACGACCGCAGCCTGCCCTCCTTGCTCTCCGATGCGGGCCGCCATCGCGTCCGCCTCGACGGTCGAGCGCCGGCAATGGATCGCCACCGCGTATCCCTCGGCGGCGAGGCGTTCGACGATTCGACGGCCGATGCGTTGCGCACCGCCGGTAACGAGAGCGGCCTTATGCATGATTGACCCCTTGAAATGTGATGACATCACGACAAATCTGAGCAGTGACCAAGAAAATGCCACTTTTTCGCTTCCCGGTCGAACCAACGGCCAAGCTGCGCGTTATGGACTCCGGCGATGACACAAGGGGAAACTCACACATTGCCGCCACAATCCTGCCACGGTGGTTCTTGGCCGCTGTGGTTGTCAGGTCACAGCCCTCGACCGGTTGTCGCTCTATAAACCGACAGTGCTTGGCGTGACCCAACGAAAATTGGGTCGCGCCCGCATGACATCGATTAGGAAAGAGAAACCATGAAGAAGATTCTTCTCGCCAGCGTCGCTCTCTTCGGCTTTGCCGGAGCCGCTTCCGCTGCGGACCTCCCGGTTCGCTCCGCTCCCCCGGCTCCGATCGTTGCTGCTGTTCCGGTCTTCACCTGGACGGGCTTCTACGTGGGTGTGAACGCCGGCTACGGCTGGAACACGAACGACTCGATCACGGTCGGCGGCCTGCGCTTCGACCTGGATGACGACGGCGGCTTCGTCGGCGGCGCCCAGGCTGGCTACAACTACCAGATCGGCTCGTTCGTGGTCGGTCTCGAAGGCGACATCCAGTACGCCGACTTCGGCGGCGACGACCGCTTCGACTTCAACGGCGACGGCATCCTCGACGGCGACTTCAACAACAGCGACTGGTTCGGCACCGTGCGCGCCCGCGCCGGTGTGGCCTTCGACCGCGCCCTGATCTACGCCACCGGTGGTTTCGCCTTCGCGGACGACGCCACGGGCTGGACCGTCGGTGGTGGTCTCGAGTACGCCTTCACCAACAACCTGTCGGCCAAGGTCGAAGGCCTGTACGTCAACCTCGACCAGGACAACAACAGCATCTTCAACATCGACAACGATGCTGAGTTCGGTGTGGTCCGCGCCGGCCTGAACTTCCGCTTCGGCACCTACTAAGATCCGTCTCCACGGAGACAGACAAGGCCCGGGTCACCCCGGGCCTTGTTGTTTTGGAGTTCCATCAGGCCCGGGTCACACCCGGGCCTTTTTGCTTTATGGCGTCACCCTGGTTTGCGCGTAGGCCGGGACGCG
>NZ_JAMXFI010000113.1:0-25856 GCF_025460875.1 Microvirga yunnanensis | reverse complement strand
GCTGGATGCCGGTGGCAAGCTTGTAGACGCCGCCGCGCAGGTAGATGGTGTCGCCCGGCTTGGCGAGCTTGTGCGCGTACTCGAGAGAAGCAAACGGCTGCGCAGTCGTGCCGGCGCCGCTGTTCGATCCGGTCGTGGACACATAATAAATCGTCATCTCTGAATTTCCCCTTGTCATTCAGGATTGTTCAAGCGGATGGAATAGTATTAATTTACTAAACTCGATGCTGATGCTTGTTTATGATCCGCGCGGGAGACATTATCTGAGAATGTGTCCTGTTTATGTCCTATGTAATATTATTATGAAAATGACTTCGTCTGCCAAGATACTGACAAACATGCGGCAGTATTCTGCCGGCCTGCGGCGGTGAGGATCGTCGTGTCCATGTTGGAGACGGGCAAAGGTGGCGAGGGCTGTCGAGGGCTTGCCTTACCGCACTCACAATGCACGGACCTCATCCCGGTACTGCGCACGGCGCTTGTGAGAGCCGAACCGCTTATACCATTGTCGTCGGCAAGTCATGAAAACCCATGCTTCCCGACAGAATCGCGCAGCCCGGTCTCAAGGTCCGGTTCGACTGCCAGGCTCGTTTTCTCCATGCTCATAAGGCTTGAACGGAATAGATTTCTTGAGCGGTCGCTCAGTCGAGTCCTGCGGGGATGGTAGCTCTTCTCGAACTTGTCCTTGAGCCGGTTCTCCCGAGCGCTGAACGTGGGTCGGTTGATCTTGCCACCACCCGGCCGGAAGGTACTTGAGATCCCGTGCCGGGGAAGCGATTTGCTTCGATATGTGCTGTCGATTTTGACCTTGCCTGCTGAACCGCTTCAGTTCAACAGCGAGAGCCTCGCCGAGGGAACGGCTAAACCACATAGGGACGCAGGGCAATTCCGGTGCCTCGCCCTCTGAAGGCGAAGGTGAGGCGGTCCGATCATGACGGGCGCGCCATTCCATCTGCAGGAGATCAGCGCCCCGATCTGTCCTGCGCCCGAGTGAGATTGTCAGCATGCGGCTCCGGTTCGCGGACAACGGTTGGATTGCTGCCGGCACACGAAGACCTCTCGCGGCCACCGGCGCCCCCGCGCGAGCCGCGTGATTTTTCCGACAGGTCGATCATGACCTGCTTTCCGGAGATGGGGTCGAGAACAGTCATCGATCGTCTTTCAAGCCTGCGTCCGGCTATGCCGCATCCACGGTAGGAAAACGGCCTCGCGCCCGGTCCGTTCAGGCTGGCCGACGATCATGTGCGCTGGAGCACGAGGGGGCGAGCGGCCGCGTCACGCCGGAGCAAGGGCTTCGCGAGAGATGACGGCACTTCACTGCGGACGCCGCTGCACCTTTCAATGCGCGCGGCGCGCGATGATCCAGACCGCATGGACGATGCCTGGAATATAGCCCAGGATCGTCAGGAGAATGTTGAGCCAGAACTGACCGCCCAGGCCGACGGTGAAGAACACGCCGACAGGGGGCAACAGGATCGCCAGAAGGATGCGCAGAAGGTTTGCCATGGGGTCGCGATGAGAGGTGAAGCCATGGAGAGAACGGCACCGTGGCCGTTCCGTTCCGGGGCTGATCGCCGTGATGCGATCACGAATGCATCAATACGGTCAGCGATCCCATTTGATGCTGAGAGCGCTGGCGACGAGCCGGTCGATGAGAACCGGCGCATCGGACGCCATGCGCTCGATTCCCGTCACGGCTTGGCGGGTCATGCGCCCGTTCAGAAATGCGTAATCCATCACGATCGCGCTGACGAGCGCGATCACGGTCTTGAAGGCGCGCGAGGCGAGATCGGACCAGGACATGAGGCCTCTCAAGGAATATTCGCCCGCCTCATGCCTGAAAGGTCAAGCAGGATCAAGCTTTCGCCAGCATCCACTCGTGGTCGGGATCGTTGTGGAACTTCCAGACCCGCTTCGGACCCGCCATCACGTTCAGATAATAGAGCTCATAGCCGTGCGGCGCGCCCACCGGGTGATACCCCCTGGGCACCAGCACCACGTCGCCGTTGCCGGCGGCCAGCGTCTCGTCGAGAGAGCGGTCGTCGGTGTAGACCCGCTGGAGCGCAAAGCCGGACGGCGGATTGAGACGATGGTAATAGGTCTCTTCCAGCAGCGACTCGGCCGGAAGCATGTCCCGGTCGTGCTTGTGCGGCGGGTAGCTCGACCAATGGCCCGAGGGCGTGATGACTTCGACCACGAGCAGGCTCTCCGCGGCTTCCGTCTCCGGCAGGATGTTACGCACGTGGCGCGTGTTCGTGCCCTGGCCGCGCGTCTCCTGGCCGACCTCGTCGGGGCGGATCACGCGAGCCGGAAGCTTGCCCTCGGCGGGTGCCGTGCAGACGGCGATCTCGCAGTCGGTCTGCGCCTCGAGCGACCACTCGGAGCGGGCCGGCGCGTAGAGCGACCACGGGTCCGGCTCAAACGGCGACGTGCGTCCGCCGATCATGCCGAAATCCCGTCCCGAGGCCGCCACCCGGGCCTTGCCCGACAGGAGCACGATGCAGGCCTCCCGGTCCCCTGTCGCCTCGCGGAGGCTCTGGCCGGCTCTCAGCTGGTAAACTTCGAAGCCCACATAGGTCCAGCCGGCAGAGTCCGGCGTAATGGCGTGGATGCGCCCCTGGGAATCGGGCTTCGACGGTTTGACGAGAAGATTCGCCATCGCTTTCTTCCTTATCGCAGGCCGGCTTCCTTGAGGAACCGGGTCAGATTGGCATAGCCCATCTTGGCATAGGTCAGCGGATGCGCCTTCTTCGGATCCTGCTCCGCCTCGATCACCACCCAGCCGCTGTAGCCCGGCAATTCCTTGAACACGGAAACGAAATCCACCATGCCGTCGCCCGGTACGGTGTAGACGCCTTCGATGACGGAATCGAGGAAGCTCCAGCCCCGCGCCTGCGACGTCTTCATCACGTCCTTGCGGACGTCCTTCGTGTGCACATGGCTGATGCGGCTGCGATAGCGACGGGCGAGCGCGGCCGGATCCGCGCCGCCCCAGGTGGCATGGCCCGTGTCGAGCAGGAGGTGCACGGCCTCGCCCGTGGAACGCATGAAGGCGTCGATGTCGGCCTCCGATTCCACGATCGTGCCCATGTGATGGTGATAGACGACGCGCACGCCCTCCTTCAGGGTTCGCTCGGCAACCTCCGTGATACGGCGCCCGAACTCGGCCCAATCGCCGTCCTGCATGACCGGGCGCTGTGACAGGGGCTTTGAGCGGTCGCCATGGATAGCGTTGGAGGTCTCGGCGAAGACGAGCACGTTCGAGCCCATGCTCTTGAGAAGATCCAGGTGGGGGCGCAGCGCCTTCATCTCCGCTTCGGCGTCGCGCGTCAGCAGCTCGGCCGAATACCAGCCCGACACACAGGCGAGGCCGAAGGGCGCCAGCGCCTTCTTGAGCGCTTCCGGCGCGCGGGGAAACTTGTTGCCGAGCTCCATACCCTCGAACCCGGCCTCCTTGGCTTCTGCCAGGCACACCTCCAGGGGCGTCTCGCCGCCGAGTTCCGGCATGTCGTCATTGGACCAGCCGATGGGATTGGCCCCGATACGGATCGTCATGTTCGTCTTCCTCTGTCCTGATCAATCGCCCACGCGCTGCGTGGCGAGAGCCTTTTCATAATCCCTGCGGGCTTTGTTGACCTGCTCGCGCACCGACACTTCCGGCACCGCCACGTCCCACCAATGGCCGCCGGCGTCGGTCGAAGCGAGGGGATCGGTGTCGATGACGATGACGGTGCTGCGGTCCGCGCTGCGCGCCTTCTTGAGCGCATCCTCCAGCTCGCCGATGCCCTTCACCTTGACGGATCGCGCGCCGAGCCCAGCCGCGTGGGCGGCAAAGTCGATCTCGGGCAGAGTCACGTGGTTGGTGTGCTGCAGCAGGTTGTTGAAGCTCTCTCCGCCGGTGGCGCGCTGCAGGCGGTTGATGCATCCGTAACCGCGATTGTCGAGCAGAACGACGGTGAGCTTATGCCCCAGCATGACGGAGGTGGCGAGCTCCGAATTCATCATGAGGTAGGAACCGTCGCCCACCATCACGATCACCTCGCGGGAGGGATCCGCCATCTTGACGCCGAGCCCGCCTGCGATCTCGTAGCCCATGCAGGAATAGCCGTATTCCATATGGTAGCCCAGCGCCGCGCTCGCCTTCCAGTGCTTGTGCAGCTCGCCAGGCAGGCCGCCGGCCGCGCAAACTACCACGTCGGTCGGCGATGAGGCGCGCTGCACCGCGCCGATCACCTGCGCGTCCGACGGAAGCTCCACGTTGGTCGGGTCCGTGTAGCGGGCCGCGGCATCGAACCAGCGGGCCTTCTCGTCGCGGGCTTTGACCGCCTGATCTTCCGGCGCCTTCCAGTCGCCAAGCGCGCGGCTCAATTCCTCGAGCCCGACGCGCGCGTCGGCAACGAGCGGAGCCGCATTGTGCTTGGTCGCGTCGAAGGCCTGTACGTTGAGGCCCACGATCCGCCGCTTCGGGTTTCTGAACAGGGCCCATGAGCCCGTGGTGAAGTCCTGCAGGCGCGTGCCCACCGCGATCACCACGTCGGCGTCTTCGGCGAAGGCATTGGCGGCGCCCGTCCCGGTCACGCCGATGGCGCCGAGATTGGCCGGGTGGTCGTGAGGCAGGCTCGACTTGCCGGCCTGCGTCTCACCCACCGCAAGACCGTGTTTTTGCGCGAAATCCGCCAGGGCGCTCTCGGCGCCCGAATAGAGAACGCCGCCGCCCGCCACGATGAAGGGCTTCCTGGACTTGCAGATAAGGTCGGCCGCCTGGGCGAGCTCCGTCTCGTCGGGACGGATCCGGCGCGGCGTCCAGATCTTCTCCGCGAAGAAGCTCTCCGGGTAGTCGTAGGCCTCGGCCTGCGTGTCCTGGCAGAGGGCAAGCGTCGCCGGGCCGCATTCGGCCGGATCCGTGAGGACCGACATGGCGCGCTGGAGCGCGGGAATGATCTGCTCAGGGCGGGTGATGCGGTCGAAATAGCGGGAGACCGGCCGGAAGCAGTCGTTTGCCGAGATCGTGCCGTCGGCAAAGCTCTCGATCTGCTGCAGCACCGGATCCGGCCTGCCGTTGGCGAAAACGTCGCCCGGGAGGAGCAGCACCGGCAGGCGGTTCACATGGGCGACGGCGGCGGCCGTCACCATGTTGGTGGCGCCGGGCCCGATGGACGTGGTGCAGGCCATCATGCGCCGCCGCCGCGAGGCCTTGGCGAAGGCGATGGCCGCATGCGCCATGCCCTGCTCGTTATGGGCCCGGTAGGTCGGGAGCTGGTCGCGCACCCCGTGCAGGGCTTCGCCCATGCCCGCCACGTTGCCGTGTCCGAAGATGGCCCAGACACCGCCGAAGAGCGGCAGGATCTCTCCGTCGATCTCCGTCTTCTGGGCGGTCAGGAAGCGGGCGACGGCTTGCGCCATGGTCAGGCGGATCGTGCTCATACGTGTACCTCTCGAATGGCGTCGCAAGGTGTTCAGGTTTTCGCGTTCATGGGAAGAGGACGGAGCCTTCCACGGGCTTCATCCTTGGTATTAGGCGGCTTTCGCCTGGCCCGAGACGCGCTGCCACGCGTCGACGAGGCGCTGGAAGCGGGAGGCCATGTCGCTGACGGCGGCTTCATCCGAGATCTCGCCCCTGAGCCACCGCCGGGCCGCATCGTTGAAGATGGTGCGGCCGACCGCAAAGCCCTTCACCTGCGGCTCCTTGGCGGCGGCCGCGAAGGCGGCTTCCAATTCGCTCTCGGGCGCCTCGAGGCCAAGCAGCACGATCCCGCGGCAATAGGGGTCGTTGCGGGTGATGACCGCCCCGATGGCATGCCAGGCGGCTTCGTCCCGCTGCGGTTCGAGCTTCCACCAGTCGGGCCTGATGCCGAGATCGTAGAGCCGCTGCAGGATGCCCGCCACCGTTTCGGTCTGAAGCAGCCCATGCTTGCCCGCGATGATTTCGACCAGCAGTTCCCGACCGATGCGACGCGCTGCATCGTACAGGCGCAGCAGATCGCGCTCCTGGCGCTCCTTCAGCTCCGGCGGATCGTCCGGGTGGTAGAAGCACAGGCATTTGATGGTGTGTCCGACCGGCCATTCCACGAGCCTGGCGCCGAGCGAGCCGCCGCCCTCGAAGTCGAGGGGGCGCGAGCCCGGCAGCTCCACCGGCCTTCCGATCCAGAACGGGTGATCGGCGGCGCGAAACAGCGCCTCGCGGCCATAGGTCCCGTCGATCAGCATGCCGAAGCCGGAGCGCCCGTCGGCCACCCGGGCCGCCGCCTCGACGGCGAGCACCTTGAAGTCGGGAATGCGCTCGACCGGCGCGCCGATCTCCTTCGCCATCGCCTCCAGCTGCATGCGATGGTCGATGGCAAGCGCCATGAGCGTATCGGCTTGAGGCCGGCGCGTCGTCGCCCAATGGATGTGGTTGATGTCCTGGTCGAAGCGCAGGGCCCTGTGGGGGCTCCCGGTCTTCAGGAAGTGCTGCAGCTCCGGGAATGTCGGGATCTCGGGCGAGCAGAGCAGGCGCGACACCGCGAAGGCGCCGCTCGCATTGGCATAGGCGCAGCACGTCTCGAGCGGCTCGCCCTTCAGCCAGCCGCGCAGGAACCCCGACAGGAAGGCGTCGCCGGCACCGAGCACGTTATAGACCTCGACCGGGAAGCCGGGCCCCTTCACGCCGTCGTCGAGGGAGGCCGGAATGTCTCCCGGGAACACCACGCAGCCCATGGGGCCGCGCTTGCACACGATGGTGGCCTTCGAGATGGCCCGGATGGCCCGGATGGCGGACAGCGTGTCCTCGGACCCGCCCGCGATGTGCAGTTCCTCTTCAGTGCCGACCACGAGATCGCAATCGGCGAGGATCGGCGTCAGGTGCTCGGTCACCGCATCGGAGCGCACGTAGCGGGATTCTCCCGCGCCATGACCGAGGAGGCCCCAGAGGTTGGGCCGGTAATCCACGTCGAACACCACCTTGCGGCCGTTCGCCTTGGCGATCCGGATCGCCTTCTTCTGCGCGGCGGCGGTCGTCTCCCGCGAGAAGTGCGTGCCTGTCACGACGATGGCGGCCGCCGAGGCGACGAAGCCCTCGTCGATGTCATCCTCGTTGAGCGCCATGTCGGCGCAGTTGTCGCGATAGAAGATCAGGGGAAAGGAGTCCTGATCGCGGACGCCCAGGATCACGAGGGCGGTCAGCCGCTCCCTGTCTGTGACGATGCCGGCCGTGGTGACGCCTTCGCGCTCCATCTGTTCGCGGATGAAGCCACCCATGGCCTCGTCGCCGACCCGGGTGATCAGGCCCGACTTCAGCCCGAGCCGGGCCGCCCCGATGGCGATGTTCGCCGGACATCCGCCGACAGCCTTGGAGAAGGAAGCCATGTCCTCCAGCCGTCCACCCACCTGCTGGCCGTAGAGATCGACCGAAGCGCGACCAATGGTGATCACATCCAGGCCCGGCTTCATGCTGTTCCTCCCGCTTCCGGTCTTGTAAACCGTGTGAGAGCCTCGTTCGGCTCTTGCCGTTATAGAATGTTTATTCTATTAGCACCTTATGCTGGAATATCAATTCCAAATTCTCCGTAAGCCGGCAAAGGATCAGGGGGAAACATGATCAGAATCGCCGTATTGGGCGCTGGCCGCATCGGCCGCATTCACGGGCGCAACGCCGCCAGCCATCCCGGCGCCCGTCTCGTGGCGGTGGCCGACCCGCATGCGCCCGCCGCGCAGGATCTGGCGGCCTCCACCGGAGCCGAGGTTGCGTCGCTCGACACGGTCGTCGAGCGTTCCGACGTGGACGCGATCCTGGTCTGCACGCCGACCACCACTCATGCCGACCTGATCGAGCGGGGCGCGCGCGCCGGCAAGGCGGTATTCTGCGAGAAGCCGGTCGATCTGTCGAGCGCGCGCATCGAGGCGTGTCTCGCCACGGTCGAGAAGGCCGGCACGCCGCTGATGATCGGCTTCAACCGACGCTTCGACCCGAATTTCGCATCGCTGCGCCGTCGTCTCGCCGACGGCGAAGTGGGCGAGGTGGAACTGGTCACGATCCTCTCCCGCGATCCCGGCCCGCCACCGGTGAGCTACATCGCAACCTCCGGCGGCCTGTTCCGGGACATGATGATCCACGATCTCGACATGGCCCGGTTCCTGCTGCTGGGCGACGAGCCGGTGGAGGTCCATGCGGTCGGCTCGTCCCTCGTCGATCCGGCGATCGGCCAGGCGGGCGACGTCGACACCGCCGCCGTCATGCTGAAGACCGCCAAGGGCCGGATCGTGCAGATCTCCAATTCCCGCCGCGCCACCTACGGCTACGACCAGCGCATCGAGGTTCATGGGTCCAAGGGCATGATCCGTGCCGGCAACATCCACCGCACCACGGTCGAGGTGGCGAATGCGTCGGGCATCACCGCCGATCCGGTGCAGGACTTCTTCCTGGAGCGCTACGCCGAAGCCTATCGGGACGAACTCGCCACGTTCCTGAACGCGATCCGCAACGGCAAGCCGTGTGACCCCACCGGCCGGGACGGTCTCATGGCCCAGCGCCTGGCCGATGCCGCGACGGAGTCGGCGCAGAGCGGAAAACCGGTCCGGTTGTAAACGGCAAGGGCGCTGCGGCGCCCTTTCTCATATCGCGCGGGAGGCGAGAGCCTTTCAGCTCTCCGCCCGCTTCTCCGCCGTGCCGACGGCGAGCGCCATGGCCAGGGCGAACGAGGCGGAGAGCGACCGGAAGGCGCCGAAATCCGCTTCCGCGACTTCGAGCCAGACATCGGCATTCGTCACCAGCGGGCTGAAGGCCGAATCGGTGATCGCGACCACCGGCACGTCGCGCTGCGCGGCCGCCGCCGCGAGATCGGCCGTGACTGGCGCATAGGGCGTGAAGCTGATCGCCAGAACGGCGTCACGCTTGGTCGCGATGGCGAGCTGCTCGGGTCCGAGCTGTCCGACATGGTCGATGAGGATGGCCCGGATGCCGAGCTTTCCGAAGGCATAGGCGCAATAGGCGATGACCGGGAACACCCGCCGGGCGCCGAGAAGGTAGACGGTATCGGCCTTTGCCAGGGTCTCGATGGCGCGGGCCAGCTCCTCGGGGCGCACGGAGGCCCGCATCCGCTCCAGGGAAACGGCCGCCGCACTGGTGAAACCGTCGAGCAGGGATATCGCATGAACATGATGCCCATCGGCATCGCGCAGGCTGCGGAGCCGCTCGCGATAATCCGGAAACCGCTCCCGCAGACGGTCCCGGAAGATCTGCTGCAGATGGGAGAAGCCGTCGTAGCCGAGGCTCTTGGCGAAGCGCACCAGGGTGGAGGGCTGCACACCGGCATGCTCGGCGATGCCCGCGACCGTTCCAAACGCCATGTCCTCCGGGTGCTCGAGGGCGAAGGCGGCAATCTGCTTCAGGCGCTTCGGCATCGCCTCGCGGCGACTGAGCAGGAGCACGCGAAGGCCGTCATAATCGTCCGGCGTTTCCGCCACCGCCGCTTCCGCGCTGCCCATGCTGTCCTCGGTTCCCATCGCAGGCCTCTCGACGCCAGATCGGCCTTGACCCGATCCTACAAAAATGGAATAAAAATTCCAATATAGAAACAAAAAAGGTTCTGACGTTCCGTTTCGGCGGACGATCGGATCGGCAGAGGGAACGCTGTGCGGACGGTGATTCGCCCTTCGGCTCATTTGTTTTCTCTCTGCCCGCCAAGGCAAGCGGCAAGGCCGCGGCGATTGCCGCAGCGCACAGGCGTTGCGGCGTTCGCGGGAGAACCATCTGGGAGGAAGAGCATGAAATCCATCATCACCGGTCTGGCTGCCGCGGCAGCCCTGACCTTTGCGGCCGCCGCCCCGGTTGCGGCGCAGCAGAACACTCGCATCATCGTCGTCAGCCACGGTCAGGCCAACGATCCGTTCTGGTCGGTGGTCAAGAACGGCGTGGCGGCCGGCGGCCAGGACATGAAGGTCCAGGTCGATTACCGGGCGCCCGAGACCTTCGACATGGTCGCCATGGCCCAGCTCATCGACGCGGCCGTCAACCAGAAGCCCGCCGGCCTCATCGTGTCGATCCCCGATGCCTCGGCGCTCGGCCCGTCGATCCAGAAGGCGGTCGCGGCCGGCATTCCGGTGATCTCCATGAATTCGGGCTCCGACGTCTCGAAGAAGCTCGGCGCGCAGCTCCATGTGGGCCAGGACGAAGTCGAGGCCGGACGCATCGCCGGCGCCAAGCTCAAGGAGATGGGCGGCAAGGTCGGCCTGTGCGTGAACCAGGAGGTCGGCAACGTGTCGCTCGACCTGCGCTGCAAGGGCTTCACGGAGGGCTTCGGCGGCAAGGTGACGGTCCTGCCGGTCACGAACGATCCGGCCGATGTCCGCGCCAAGGTGAAGGCTGCAATCTCGGCCGACGCCTCGGTCGACACGGTCCTGGCGCTCGGCGCCGGCACCGCGGGCGAGCCCTCGGTCGCGGCCGTCAAGGAAGCCGGCAAGACCGGCGCCATCCGGGTCGCCACGTTCGACATGTCGGCCGGGTTCCTCAAGTCCGTGGCGGCCGGCGAAGCGGTCTTCGCCATCGACCAGCAGCAATACCTGCAGGGCTACCTGCCCGTGGTGTTCCTGGCCAACTACGCCAAGTATGGCCTCATGCCCGGCGGCAACGTGCCGTCCGGCCCGAACCTGATCACCAAGGAAAAGGCCAGCCAGGTGATCGACCTGTCCGCCAAGGGCATTCGCTAAAGCAATTCTTCGGAGCCCGCGGCCATGCCGGTCGCGGGCTCCTCTGTTTCATGGATTCGATTGGGAGGCGCTCATGGTCAACACCACTCAGCCGACCGCTGATCTCGCACCGGCAAAGGCCGTCAAGACGATTCAGGACGAGCGTCTGCGGGAAGTCTCCCTCCTCACCAAGATCATGCGGCGGCCCGAACTCGGCGCCCTGGCCGGCCTCGTTCTGGTGACGATCTTCTTCCTCTCCACGGCCGACGCCTCGATGTTCACCCTCGCGGGAATCATGAACATTCTCTCGCCGGCCGCGCAGCTCGGCATCCTGGCGATCGCGGCGGCCCTCCTGATGATCGGCGGCGAGTTCGATCTTTCCATCGGCTCCATGGTGGCCTTCACCGGCCTCGTCTTCGGCGCCTTCATCACGCTCAGCGGCTGGCCGTTGCTGCTCGCCATCGCGGCGACCCTCGCCGTGGCGGCGGTGCTCGGCGGCCTGAACGGCCAGATGGTGATCCGCACGAGGCTGCCCTCCTTCATCGTCACGCTCGCCTTCCTGTTCATCCTGCGCGGTCTCTCGCTCGTCGGATTGAAATGGGCGACCGGCGGGTCGACGCAGATGCGCGGCATCGGCGACCAGGCGGGAGAGGGGCTCGTCCGCGAGCTCTTCTCGGGGGTTGCCTTCGAAGGGGTGTTCTCCTGGCTCGCGGCGCACGACGTCATCGCCAAGTTCCCGAACGGGACGCCGACCGTCACGGGCGTGCCGATCTCCATCGTCTGGTTCGTTCTCTTCGCCCTGACGGCCACCTGGCTTCTGCTGCGCACACGGGCCGGCAACTGGATCTTCGCGGCCGGCGGCGATGCGAACGCGGCGCGCAATTCCGGCGTGCCGGTGGACCGGGTGAAGACAGGCCTGTTCATGCTCACCGCCTGCGCGGCCGCGCTGGTCGCCATTCTCACTGTGCTCGACGCGGGCTCGACCGATGCACGGCGCGGCTTCCAGAAGGAGTTCGAGGCCATCATCGCGGCGGTCATCGGGGGATGCTTGCTCACCGGCGGCTACGGCTCGGCCATCGGGGCCTTCTTCGGCGCCATCATCTTCGGCATGGTCTCCATCGGCCTCACCTATACACGGTTCGATTCCGACTGGTTCCAGGTCTTCCTGGGGGCCATGCTGCTGCTCGCCGTGCTGTTCAACAACTTCATCCGGCGCAAAGTGACGGGAGAACGCTGATGGACAAGGACGCTCCGCTTATCGACATCCGCAACCTCGTCAAGCATTTCGGCTCGGTGATCGCGTTGTCGGGCGTGTCGCTCACGGTCCGGCGCGGCGAGGTCATGTGCCTGCTCGGCGACAACGGCGCCGGCAAGTCGACGCTGATCAAGACCCTCGCGGGCGTGCACAGGCCGACGTCGGGCGAGTTCTTCGTCGAAGGGCAGCCGGTCGCCTTCGCCAGCCCGCGCGATGCCCTCGATGCGGGGATCGCGACGGTCTACCAGGATCTCGCGATGATCCCGCTCATGTCGGTCACGCGCAACTTCTTCATGGGCCGCGAGCCGGTGAAGGGCATATGGCCGTTCCGCAACGTGGATTTCGACCATTGCGACGAGGTCACGCGGGAAGAGATGCACAAGATCGGCATCGACGTGCGCGATCCCCATCAGGCCGTCGGCACCCTGTCGGGCGGCGAGCGCCAATGCGTGGCGATCGCCCGGGCGGTCTATTTCGGCGCCAAGGTGCTGATCCTCGACGAGCCGACCTCGGCGCTGGGCGTGGCGCAGACATCCATGGTGCTGAAATACATCCATCAGGTGCGCCAGAAGGGCCTCGGCGTGATCTTCATCACGCACAATGTGCGCCACGCCTATGCGGTCGGCGACGGCTTCACCGTGCTCAATCGCGGCAAGACCCTGGGAACGTACAGGAAGTCCGAGATCCAGATCGACGAGCTCCAGAACCTCATGGCCGGCGGAAAGGAGCTGCAGGCGGTATCGGAGGAACTGGGCGGGATGGTCTGACAGCAGGGGCTGCCTTGTCGGCGATGCACAGGCCTCGGATGTCATGGCCGGGCCTGTCCCGGCCATCGCGATGCTGGAATGCGATGTGCTTCATGCGCCCGAGATCGCCGGCACGAGGCCGAGGATGACAAAGGAAGTGAGCGTCCGGCCAGGTCCACTGGATGCGGATCGCGTTTTGTTCGTGAAATCGAGGAGCGCAACGGATGACGGCACTCGGGATCGGTCTCATCGGCACAGGCTACATGGGCAAGTGTCACGCACTCGCCTGGAACGCCGTTGCGGCGGTCTTCGGCGACGTCGAACGGCCCCGCCTCGCGGTCCTGGCGGAGGCCACGCCGGAGCTCGCTGAACGGAAGGCACGCGAGCTGGGGTTCGCGCGCGCCACAGGCGATTGGCGATCGCTCATCGCGGATCCGGCCGTCGACGTGGTGTCGATCACCACGCCCAACGCCTTCCATCCCGAGATGGCGATCGCCGCCCTGGAGGCGGGCAAGCATGTCTGGTGCGAGAAGCCCATGGCCACGCGCCTGCCCGATGCGGACAGGATGCTGGCGGCTGCCCGCGCGTCCGGCAAGGTCGCTGCTCTCGGCTACAACTACATCCAAAATCCCATCGTCCGCCTGATCGGCCGTCTGATCGACGAGGGCCGGATCGGCGATGTCAACCACGTGCGCATCGAGATGGACGAGGACTTCATGGCCGATCCGGGGGAGCTCTTCTATTGGAAGAGCGAGGCGGGCTCGGGCCACGGCGCCCTCGACGACTTCGGCGTCCACGCGCTCAGCCTGATCTGGTCCCTCTTCGGCGGCGTGCGCCGCGTCTGCGGCCATATGGCGAAGCCTTACGCCGATCGTCCGCTGAAGGATGGAGGGCGCCGGGCTGTGGAGACCTACGACATCGCCACCACCCTGATCGAGCTCGACAATGGCGCCTCCGGGGTGATCGCGCTCAACCGCTCCGCTTGGGGCCGCAAGGGACGCATCTTCGTGCAGCTCTTCGGCTCGAAGGGCACCGTCGTGTACGATCAGGAGCGGATGAACGAGGTGCAGCTCTATACGGTCGATGGAGCCAAGGAGACGCAGGGCTTTCGCACCATCCTGACCTCCCCGCATCACCCGCCTTATGATAGATTCATTCCCGCGCCGGGACATGGGCTCGGCTTCAACGACCTGAAGATCGTGGAGTGCCGGGAACTCGTGCGCCGCATCGCCGGAGAGGCCGCGCATCTGATCACGTTCGAGGAGGGCGTTCGCATCGAGCGGGTCGTCGATGCGATCGCGCGAAGCGCCCATTCCGGCATGTGGGTGGATGTTCCGGCCGGTGGAGACAGGCAAGCCGCTTGAGGAGGTTCGACCATGAAAGTCGGAACAACCGCGGATCGGATCGTCATCGAATACGACATCCGGCAGGCGCCGCAAAGGATCTGGGCGGCGCTGACCGCGCCGGACGCGATCGCATCCTGGTGGGGCGACCATGTGAATCTGGACGCGAAGGCCGGCGGGGCCTTTCGTGAGGAATGGACCGACGAAACCGGGCGACGGGTGGTCACCACCGGCACCGTGAGCCGGTTCGAGCCGCCGGAGTTCCTCGAATTGTCCTGGGCCGACGAGGACTGGCCCCAGCCCACCCAGGTGTCCATGGTTCTCGATCCGGTCGCCGAGACGAAAACGCTTCTTCGCCTGGAGCATCGCGGATGGTCGGTGGTTCCGGCCGATAGAAGGCAGCGGCTGATCGAACAGCATGCGGCCGGCTGGCATCATCACCTGCGGGACCTCGAGGCCTATCTCGGTCGCTGAGCCGCCGCTCAGGCCGCGTGCGCCTTCAGGACTTCCAGAAAGGCGTCCGCATAGCGGTCGAGCTTGGCCTGGCCCACGCCGTGGATCTCGCCGAAGGCGCGCACGGTGGTCGGCCGCTTGACCGCCATGTCGATCAGGCTGCGATCGGAGAAGATCACGTAGGCCGGCACGCCTTCTTCCTTGGCAAGCCGCGTGCGCAGCCCCTTCAGGTCGAGCAGCAGCGGATCGTCGGTCGGCACCACGGATTCCGCTTCCATCCGGGAGCGCCTGCGGCGGCGCTCGGCGGGCTTCATCAGCACGTCGGAGCGCAGCTCGATCCGCTCCTGCCCCTTGAGAACGGCCACGCCTTTGTCCGTCAGCGTCCAGCGTCCGTACTCCGCCAGCTCCAGCCCCACGAGGCCGGCCGCATAGATCTGGCGCAGGAGCGAGCGCCATTCGGTCTTCGAGCGGTCGTTGCCGACCCCGAACGTCTTCAGCTTGTCGTGCCCGAAGCGGCGGATCGAATCCGTCTCCTCGCCCACGAGGATGCTGATGAGATGCTCCGTGCCGAAGCGCTCGCCGGTGCGCACGATGGCCGACAGGATCTTCTGGGCCTCGATGGTGCCGTCGAAGGACATGACGCCGTCGATGCACAGGTCGCAATTGCCGCAAGGTTCGGTGCTCTCGCCGAAATAGGCGAGCAGCGTCTGGCGGCGGCAGCGCGGCGCCTCGCACAGGGCGACGAGCGCGTTGAGCCGCTGGCGCTCGACGCGCTTCTGCTCGTCCGCGGCATCGCTCTCCTCGATCTGCAGGCGGCGCAGGCGCATGTCGTCGAGGCCGTAGAGGGTGAGGGTGTCGGCCGGCGCACCGTCGCGCCCGGCGCGGCCGATCTCCTGATAATAGGCTTCGATCGATTTCGGCAGGGCCGCATGGGCGACGAAGCGCACGTCGGGCTTGTCGATGCCCATGCCGAAGGCCACGGTGGCGACCATCACCACGCCGTCCTCCTGCAGGAAGATGTCCTGGTTCTTGGCCCGGTCTCCTTGGGGCATGCCGGCATGGTAGGGCAGAGCGCGATAGCCGGCCTGGCTGAGCGAGTCCGCCAGCTTTTCCGTGGCGTCGCGGGACGAGCAATAGACGATGCCGCTCTCGTGCCGGTGCTTGTCGAGGAAGGAGAAGAGCTGGCGCTTCGAATGCTCCTTCGCCTGCATGGCGAGGCGCAAGTTCGGCCGGTCGAAGCCGTGGATGAAGAGGCGCGGCTTCTCCTCGAACAGGCGATGCATGATGTCGTTGCGCGTCGCCACGTCGGCGGTCGCGGTGAGCGCGATGGTCTGCACGTTGCCCAGGCGCTGGCGCACCTCGCCCAGCATGGCGTATTCCGGCCGGAAATCATGCCCCCATTGCGAGACGCAATGGGCTTCGTCGATGGCGAGCAGGTTGACGCCGGCGCGCCCCAGCCACTCGGTGGTACCGGTATTCGCCAGCCGCTCCGGCGACGCGTAGAGAACCCGCATGCGGCCGTCCCGCACCGCGTCGACCACGCGGCGGTTCTCGGCCGGGTCGTTGGCGGAGTTGAGGCTGCCCGCCTCGATGCCGAAATGACGCAACGCCGCTACCTGGTCGCGCATGAGGGCGATGAGCGGGGAGACCACCAGGGTCAAGCCCTCGCGGGCGAGGGTCGGCAGCTGGTAGCAGAGGGACTTGCCGGCTCCGGTCGGCATGATGGCCAGAACATCCTCGCCGGCCAGCACGGCGCGCACGATCTCCTCCTGTCCTTCGCGGAAGGAGGGGAAGCCGAAAACGTCGTGGAGAATCTTGGCGGGATCGATCACGTCTGCCCTGTGGCCGAGGAGAGGCCTCCCGTCAATGCGGCATCGGGGATCCCCAGCCGGATCAGCGCCCCTCGCGCGGCCGCGATGCCGGTCGCAAAGGTCGCCTGGAGCAGGTAGCCGCCGGTGGGCGCCTCCCAGTCCAGCATCTCGCCGGCCACGAAGACGTCGGGCATCCGCCGCAGCATCAGATGCTCGTCGACCTCGTCGAAGGGGATGCCGCCGGCGGTGGAGATCGCCCGGTCGAGGGGTTTCGTTCCCGTCAGTGTCAGGGGCACCGCCTTGATCAGGCGGGCCAGCGCACGGGGCTCGGTCGGGAGGGACGGCGAGGCCTCCCGGAGCAGCGCGATCCCGACGGGGCCGAGACCCGCGGCCTTGCGCAGGAAGGTGGACGTGGATTGGCCCTTGCGCGGAGCCTCGAGGCGCTTTGCCAGAGCGTCCTCGGTCAGGTCGGGTCGCAGATCGAGGTGGAGCGTGGCTTGGCCCGTCCGCTCGATGGCATCACGGAGACGGGCCGAGAGGGCGTAGACCGCTCCGCCTTCAATCCCATCCGCCGTGACGACGGCTTCGCCCTTCACGGTCGTCCCCTCGAAGATCAGGGCGATTCGCTTCAGGGGCGCGCCGGCGAATCGGCCACGCATGAGGTCGGACCAGGCAAGGAGAAAACCCATATTGGCGGGACGCAGGGCCGAGATGGTGACTCCATGCCGGGTAAGGAACTCCGCCCATGTCCCGTCGGAGCCGAGCCGGGGCCAGCTCGCGCCGCCCAGTGCCAGGATTGTGGCGGCCGGCCTGATCCGAACCGCCTGTCCGGCCGCCTCGGTGAAGACCAGACGGCCGTCCTCGTCCCAGCCCTGCCAGCGGTGACGCAGGGCAAAGCGGACGCCAAGGCTCTCGAGGCGCGACAGCCAGGCGCGCAGAAGGGGCGAGGCCTTGAAAGCCCTCGGGAAGACGCGTCCGCTGGAACCCACGAAGGTGTCCTGTCCCAGGCTCTCGCACCAGGCCCGCAGATCCTCCGGGCGAAAGGCCTCGATCGTCGGGAGCAGTCGCGGCTGGGCCTCGGCGTAGCGGGTGACGAAACGTTCGAACGCCTCCGAATGGGTCAGGTTCAAGCCGCCCCGGCCGGCCATGAGCAGCTTGCGGCCAGCCGACGGCATCTGGTCGTAGACCGTGGCGGCGATCCCCGCATGTCCCAGCACCTCCGCGGCGATCAGTCCGGCGGGGCCGCCGCCGATGACGGCGACTTCGGGAGAGGAGGGGCTCGAGGGCATGCGGTCAGCTGACGCGGGAGAGGGAGGAATCTGGACGCTGGCCGTTCAACATGGCATGCAGCGTCATCGGGTTCATGGCTCCTGCACATGAATGCCACAGGCACTTTTTGCAAGGGGAGCGGCGCCTCAACGCCGCCCGAAGGGGATATTTAGATGCGTGCACTCATCATCTCGGGCCTCGTCGCCCTGGGACTGGCCGGCTGCGCGGGCGATTGGGCTCTCACCCCCAAGGATGCCGTTCTGGCGAGCTCGACGAGCGACGCTGCGGAAGCGGCCCGGCTGATCTCGGCCTATCGCGTCTCGAAGGGCTTGAGCCCGGTGACGGTGGACTCGACCCTGAACAAGGCCGCCGAGCACCAGGCGCGGGCCGTCGCGGCGGCGGGCCGGCTCAGCCATGGCAGCTTCGCCAGCCGCATGGACGAATACGGCGTCATCGGCTACTCGGCCGAAAATCTCTCGGCCGGTTCGGATTCGGTCGATGGCGCCATCGGGCGCTGGAAGGCCTCGCCCGGCCACAACAGCAACCTCCTGATGCCTCAGGCTCGAAAGATCGGGCTCGCCCGCGCCGACGCGAACAATCGTTACGGGCGCTATTGGGCCCTCGTGCTCGGTCAATAATGAAGGCACCAACGCTGGCCTGAAGCGTTAGGATCTCAGTTCCTCTCCTTCGCGCTTCGCATGACCCACCAACAAATGCTCTCCTTCGCCATCGTCGCCGGGATGATGGCGCTCTTCGTCTGGGGTCGCTTTCGCTACGATCTCGTCGCCGTCCTGTCGCTGCTGGTGGCCGTGCTCGTCGGCATCGTGCCGGCCGACAAGGCGTTCGAGGGCTTCAGCGACGACATCGTGATCATCGTGGCGAGCGCGCTTCTGGTCAGCGCAGCAGTGGCCAAGTCCGGGATCCTGGAAGCCGGCTTGAATCGGGTCGGACCTTATTTGCGCACCACGCAGATCCAGGTCGTCGTCCTGGTGGCCGTGGTGACGGTCCTGTCCGCTTTCGTGAAGAATATCGGCGCGCTGGCGATGATGATTCCCGTCGCCTTCCAGATCGCCCGGCGCACGAACACGCCGCCTTCGAGCTTCCTCATGCCGATGGCCTTCGGCTCCCTTCTCGGCGGCATCGTCACCCTGGTCGGCACTTCGCCCAACATCATCGTGTCGCGGGTCAGGCAGGAACTCCTGGGCGAGCCGTTCGGCATGTTCGACTTCACGCCCGTCGGTGTCGGCATCGCGCTGGCCGGCGTCGTCTTCCTGGCCTTCGGCTATCGGCTCCTGCCGCAGGGACGCAAGGGGGCCGCCTCCCTCGATGCGGCGCTCGACATCAAGGACTACATCACCGAAGCCCGCGTCACGTCCGAGTCCGAGGTGATCGGCCAGACCGTGGCGGACCTGCACAGGCTCGCCAACGGCGAAGTGAAGGTCGCGGCGATCATCCGCAACGAGACCCGCAGCTCCAGCCCGCTCCCCGATGCGGCCATCCGCGAGAACGACCTGCTCATGCTCGAAGGCGAGCCGGATGCTCTCGAGAGCGCCGTCTCCCGGGCCGGGCTGAAGCTCAGCCGGGAGCACCGTCAGCCCGAGATGGAAGAGGCGCAGGACGAGATTGGCGTGATCGAGGCGATCGTCGGCCCGAATTCCGCCCTGGCCGGCGCCTCGGCGGAGAAGATGGGCCTCTACGAGCGCTTCGGCGTCAACCTCATCGCGGTCAGTCGCAGCGGCCAGCGGTTCAAGGAGCGGCTGCGCACCATCACCCTGTGGTCCGGCGACGTCATTGTCCTCCAGGGCAATCTCAGGCGGCTGCCGGAGACCCTGCGCGAGCTCGGCTGCCTGCCCCTCGCGGAACGCGAGATCCGCCTCGGCAGCGCGCGCCGCAGCCTCCTGCCGGCCGCGATCCTGGCCGGCACCATGTTGCTTGTCGCCTTCAACATCCTGCCGGTGGCCGTCGCCTTCTTCGGGGCGGGCGTCCTCCTCGTCCTGTTCGGATCCCTGACCCTGCGTGAGGCCTACGATACGATCGAATGGCCGATCATCGTCATGCTCGGTGCGCTCATTCCCGTCAGCGAATCGATCCGCACGACGGGCGGCACGGATCTCATCGCAGGTTGGCTCTCGACGGCCGCTCACATGCTGCCGCCGACCGGGGCGCTCGTGCTCATCATGGTGGCGGCCATGGCGGTGACGCCGTTCCTCAACAACGCCGCCACCGTGCTGGTGATGGCACCCATCGCGGCGAGCTTCGCCAGCCAGCTCGGCTTCAAGCCCGATGCGTTTCTCATGGCGGTCGCCATCGGGGCAGCCTGCGACTTCCTCACCCCCATCGGCCACCAGTGCAACACTCTGGTCATGGGGCCGGGAGGGTATCGCTTCGGGGATTACTGGCGGCTCGGACTGCCTCTGTCGATCCTGGTGGTCGTCATCGGCGTCCCGCTGATCATGCTGGTCTGGCCGCTGCGGTAAACCCGTCAGCGAAAGATCGCCGTCAGGAGCAGGGTGGTGCCCGCCACGGAGGACGAGAGCGCGACGATCATGGCCCAGATGTGGAGCCGGTCGCGCTCCTCCTGGTTGAGCAGGGGCCGGTAGCGCGAATCCGATCGACCGAAGATGAAACTCGTATTGCGCGCCGGCCGGGGATCGTGCGGCAGCACGCAGAAGCTCGACCGCACCGTCTGATGGCGGACGCTGTAGGACGGGTCACGGGAGAGCGGCGGGGTCATGGCAGGACGCAGCATGGTGCAGATGATGACCGGGAGGTTGGCTCCAAAGCCGTGAAGGAGTGGTAAAGGCCGCCGGGTGTTGTCCATCGTCGTAAACCGAATCTTGATCGCCGGTTGATCTTCCCTGTGGATGGTCCGCTCCAATCAGGGCTGTCGTTTCTTTTTTCATGATGTTATGGTGATATTATATCGTTACGTTAACCCAAGGGGCAAATCATGATCAGGGCTGTCACAGGCCTCGGCGCGCTTGCGATGATGTCCATCCTGGCCGCCTGCAATCAGACGGGGGCCGGATCGATCGCCCTGGGAGCCGCCACGGGGCTGGATCCGACCGGCCTGTCCGGAACCGCCGTGAGCCTGGTCCAGAGCGCTCAGCCCGAGCGGGATCCTGATCCTCAGAGCATCGACTTCAGCCGGTTCGCGTCGCGCCTGTCCGACGTGGCGGCCGGCAACACGGCACGACCCAACTATCTCGGCGAGATCGACCGCCAGTCGAGCCTGATGATGGCCAGGCATGCGGCCGGCATGGCCAGCACGGTTGCATCGGCGGCAATCGGCGGGGCCATGACCGGCGGCGTCGGTCTGGCGGCCGCCGCTCCGTCCCTCGCCATGCAGGCTGCGGCCGCCGGCATGACGTCGAGCCAGCTGGCCGCCGCCAGAGGTCAGGCGAGTGCCAGCATCGCGCAGGCGGAGGCCCAGCGGGCGTCCCAGCAGCTCGTTCCCGATGCGGATCGCCCGGCGGAGGCGCGGGCGGTTCTGTCCATCCTCGCTGGCGCAGGCGCGTCCAGCGCGACGTGGCAGAACCCTGCGACCGGCGCGTCCGGCAGGGTGAGCCTGAAACCGACGAACAGGAAGGCGTTCGGCGAGCTCGATTGTCGCCTGATCCGCCGCGAATTGCGGAGCGGCGGGACGGCGCGGTCGGGCGAGATGCTCGCATGCCGCAGCAATGGGGAATGGTACGACCTCTCCTGATCACAGAAAACGGGTCGCCTCGCGGTCCGCTTCGTGTCAGGTCTGGTCCACGAAATCCGGAACCGACCCGATGCCGCAGGCTGCCATCCATAAAACCATGACCGCGTCCGATTGGGCGCTCTTGACGGTCCTTTCGGTCGTCTGGGGCGGGTCATTTCTCTTCGTGGGTGTGGCTGTCCGGGAGTTGCCGCCCCTGACCATCGTGGCGCTGCGGGTGCTGACCGCCGCGGGGGCGCTGCTGCTCGTCCTCAGGCTCATGGGCGTCGATCTGCCTCGGACCCGCCAGGTCTGGGCCGCCTTTCTCGGCATGTCGATCCTCAACAACGTCATTCCCTTCACCCTGATCGCCTGGGGACAAAGCCATATCGCCAGCGGCCTGGCGTCCGTTCTCAACGCAACCACGCCGCTCTTCACGGTGATCGTGGCGCATTTTCTGACGGCCGACGAGCGGCTCACGGGCCAGCGGCTCGCGGGCGTGATCGTGGGCTTCATCGGGGTTGCGGTGATGATCGGGTCGGCGGCCGCCGCGTCGCTCGATGCGGGCATCCTCGCGCAACTCGCCGTGCTGGGAGCGGCCCTGTCCTATGGCTTCTCCGGGGTGTTCGGTCGCCGTTTCAAGACGATGGGCATCCCGCCTCTCGCGACGGCTGCCGGTCAGGTCATGGTCTCGAGCGCGATTCTCCTGCCTGCCGCCCTGATCGTCGAGCAACCCTGGACACTGGCGGTGCCCAGCACCGCCGCCATGCTGTCCCTGGCGGCCCTTGGTCTGGTCTCGACGGCCTTCGCCTATCTGATCTTCTTCCGCCTGCTCGCGCGGGCCGGCGCCACGAATGTAGGTCTCGTGACGTTCCTGATTCCGGTCAGTGCGATCCTGTTCGGGGTCTCGGTCCTCGGCGAGACCCTGATGGTGCGGCATGTGGCCGGCATGGTGCTGATCGGCGCAGGCCTCGTCCTGATCGACGGCAGGGTCCTTTCAGCCATCAGCGCGCGACTCGCCGTCAGGGAGCCGGCGTCGCGCGGAAACGGTTGAACATCATGTCGGGCGCGCTGGTGTTGTGCCGCGACGGCACCAGGCGGCCCATCCAGGCGTCGGTCGCCTTGGCGTCGCGGAAATTCATGATCGGCTCCTCGCGCCAGGACCGTGCCCCGGCCTCGCGGACGGCAATGCGGGCCACGTCTGCGTTGAACTCGGTCACGTACATGGAGCGAAGGCCCGCGAAGGGCAGGCCGGCGATTGCCTGATCGAACGACACGTCGAGGGTCATGCGCTCTTCGTTGAGGGCCTTGACCGCGACGATCGCCTTGCCGCCCTTCGCCAGGGTCAGCGTGAACGTCATGGTCTTCGGGTCGACGGCGACATCCTTCAGGTTCACCACGGGGCGCTGGTCGAATTCCACCGGGCCGACCAGGAAGGAGGAGCCGTAGGAGGTCCAGTCCAGATGCTCGGGCGGGAGCGGCTTGATGCGCCAGTAGCCGTCCCCAGGATAGATCACGAGCACCTCGACCGCCTTGTTGCCCCGCTTCTTCAGCAGCTGAAGGAGATGGATCTTGGGCGTGACCTTGTCGCCGATCGTCACCGTGACGTCGCTCGGGCGCCAGAACTCCGTAAACGATAGGCCCATGATTCGCAGATCGGCGTCCTCATAGAGGGTCGCCATGGTCGGATGAGGCTTGGCCGAGGTCTGTTCGGAGATGTCCTCGCAGGCGGTCCAGTCCGGCTCCCAGCGATCCTGGCGCAGGGACCCCATATAGGCCGGATGCACGGCCTCGATCTGGAAATGCTTCACCTCCGGGGCGGCGAAATTGATCGCCACATTGTCCTTTTCCGCGCAAAGGACCGGCTCGCTGGTATTGGTCACGGTCACGGCCAATCCGTCGAGGGTGGCGGCACCCGTCGCGGAGGCGAAACCGATGAGGCCGAGGGCGACGAGCCGGGGCAGGAACGAGGACATGGGCAACGAGGACATGGGCAAGGATCTTTGCGGAAGCTGAAGCGGAGGGACGCGCCAGAGATAGCGCGCACGGACTATGCCGTCGAGCCAAGAGACATTTGCAGGCGAGCCTGTTGATCCGGCATGGCAGCCATCGCATCTATGCGATTAGGGATCGGGGGTGGCCTGTGGTAGGGTGGCGATCATCCTGAAGCCTGGCTTCAGAGGCCGTCTGGCCATCAAGACCCACAACCTGCCAGATCCGAGGCCGTTTTTCTCGAGTTTTCGACCATGCGCCTGACCTTGAGCCTGTCCGCCAATCCCGCCACGACCTCGGTCGAGCGGGCGATCATGGAGTTCCGCAGCGCCCGCCCGGTGGTGATCGACGGGGCGGAGGGCAGCGTGCTCGTGGCTGGCGTCGAGGACCTGGACGAGGCGATGTGCGTCGAGATCGAGGCGGTGGCCGGCGGCCACGCCCATCTCGTCCTGCCGGCGGCGCGGCTTCGCCGCCTCGGCCTTGAGCGTGAGGTTTCCGGCCGGGTGGCTCTGCCCGTGGTCGATCGGAGGCGCGTGGAGGCTCTGGCGCTCAGGGTCGATGGCCGCATCGACGCACCGGTTCGGCCCGCCGACGGGCTGGACGGAGAGGCGCTGGAACTCGCCCGCCTGTCTCTCGTCCTGCCGGCCGTGATCGTGGTGCCGCTGGCGAAGGGCATCGAGATCGCCCCGTCGCTCGTGCGCGTGTCCGGCGAGGCCATCCGGAGTTATCGCCGTGCCACGGCGGCCGAGTTGAAGATCGTCAGCCGGGCGCCGGTGCCGCTCGAAGGGGCGCCGACCAGCGAATTCGTGGTGTTCCGCGGTGGCGAGGGCCTGCGCGATCAGGTGGCGATCGTCGTCGGCAAACCGGATGTCGCGAAGCCCGTGACCGTGCGGCTGCACTCGGCCTGCCTCACGGGCGACCTCTTCGGCAGCCTGAAATGCGATTGCGGCGACCAGCTGCGCGAGACGGTGCGCTTCATGGCCTCGGGCGAGGGCGGCATCCTGCTCTATCTCGATCAGGAGGGTCGCGGGAACGGCATTGCCAACAAGATCCGGGCCTACAAGCTCCAGTCGCAGGGCTACGACACTTATGATGCCGACGAGATGCTGGGCTTCGAGGCCGACCAGCGCCGCTTCGATTTCGCCGCCGTGATGCTCAAGGAACTGGGCGTCGCCAAGGTCCGCCTCATGACCAACAACCCAGACAAGATCGCAGCGCTGACCAAGGCCGGACTCGAGGTCATCTCGGACCATCGGGTGCTGGGCCGTCCCACGGCCGAGAACGTCAGCTACCTGGCCGCCAAGCGCGACCGCGCCGGGCACTATATCGATCTCGAGGGCATGCTGGCCTGCTCGAACAGTATTTGAAGCTGCCGCGCCCATGGTGTGCGGCGATTGAGCGCCTGCCCGGGAGAGATTGTCCAAGTCCCTTCCCTGGCTCCTCCTTAAGCCCTAGCTTGAGAGGAACTGGCTTGACCCGCAGCACCTTCGTGGACGGCTGAACCGATGAGTACCACTCGTGTCTTTCTGCTCGCCTCTTCCCTGGCTCGATTGATCGAGAGGGAGAGAGGAGGTCAGCTCGTCCGACGAGGCTACTTCCCGGAAGGACCAAGCCGCAGCACCCATGTCCAGCTGGAAGGCGAAGCAGGGCACCTCGTCCTGGTCTCCCCTCATCCCACCGGGATGCACGAGGATCTGACTGCGATCTCCCGTCTGCAGGCCGAGGCTCTGCTCGAGTTGGCCGCCGGACAGGTCGAACTCCAGAATGTCAGCTTGGACATCGGCTCCCACATCGCCGCCGTCCATCGCTTCATCAGTCCGGGGCCGCTCGACCTGATCACCATCGTGTTCAAGCACGACAAGGCAGCGCGAAAGTTCCAGCCTCCGGCCTGGTTCGGGCCCGAGGTCACCAGTGATCCCAACTATCAAACCCGCGCCATCGCTCTGGCCGGTCTGCCATCCCCTGCAGTGATAGAGGTCACGGACGCAGCCCTCCACAGCCTGCTCGATATCTTGGGTGACCACGCACGCGAGCCCCAGCCGCATCCATCCCCGGCGGCGCGTGCGCCCGAGGCTTCTGAGCCGGCTCTGGATCCTGGGGCCGAACAGGAATTTGATAGGCTCAACATCGAGGACAGCGTGATCCGGGACCTTGCCCGCGCCTTGCAGCCACAGGGACGCTGATCCTGTCCGCAAGCCGGTTGAGGGGCGTCGGGGAGGATTTCTGCCTGGACGCCTGAGGAGACACCATTGGCTGCTTGATCAGCCTGGATACCTGTGTCACGGGATGCACAGGGCAACCGCCTGAAATGGGCGGGTGGCAGAGGGTGGGGCCTGTAGCTCAATGGTTAGAGCCGGCCGCTCATAACGGTCTGGTTGGGGGTTCAAGTCCCTCCAGGCCCACCACGTGCGGGCGTGGCGGAATTGGTAGACGCACTGGATTTAGGTTCCAGCGGCGCAAGCTGTGGGGGTTCGAGTCCCTCCGCCCGCACCAATAACCCTTTGCGTGACGTTGATTGTCTGGATGCGAGACCTCCTTGGCGTGAGCGACAACCTGGAGGGCTGGTGGCAAAGCGTCTGAATCGGGTGGCTTGTAGCGTCGGTTGGCCAGCTTCGGCTCGGCGGCCAGGCGGCTGTGCACGAC
>NZ_JAMXFI010000112.1:0-26473 GCF_025460875.1 Microvirga yunnanensis | reverse complement strand
CTCCCTCTCTTAACCGGCGCATCGGATAAGACGGCCCTCTGGGTCCGTCCGATGCGCTAGAGCGAGCCGGGACCTCCCGGCTCGTTTCGCGTTCGGGCTCCGAGACGGGCCCGAGACCCCTGCTGCCGCGGCTCTCGGCATAGGCCTTGGTGAATTCGGCGCCGAAGAGCAGGATCAGGGACGAATAATAGATCCAGAGCAGAATTGTGATGATGGAGGCGGCCGCCCCGTAGCTCGACGCGACGTTGCTCTTGCCGAGGTAATAGCCGATCAGAAACTTGCCGAGGGTGAAGAGCAGGGCCGTCACCAGAGAGCCGGTCCAGACATCGCTCCAGCGCAGGTCCACGTTCGGGAGGAGCTTGAAGATCATGGCGAACAGGAGCGTGGCGACCGCGAAGGCCACCAGGCTGTTCAGGAGCCGCAGGATCACCGTGGCTCCCGAGAAATGAGCCTCCAGATAGTGTCCGACGGCCGTCAGACCCGTATCGACGACAAGCGACACGAGCAGAAGAAAGCCGATCCCCAGCACCAGGGCGAAGCTGACGAGCCGGGTCCGGACGAAGTCCAGGACGCCGTAGCTCGCGGGCGGCTTCGCCTTCCAGATGATGTTGAGATCGTCCTGGAGTTCGACGACCGCCCCGGTGACCAGGAGGAGAAAGGTCACGATCCCGACCGTGGTGCCGATGATGCCCGACCCCACATTGCTGGCGCTCGCGATCATGGCCTCGAGGGCGGATGCCTCGTTGGTTCCGATCAGGCCGCCGAGTTCGGCCACGATGGCCCCCTGGGCCGCCTCCCGTCCGAAGGCCAGCCCGGCAACGGCAATGGCCGCGAGCAGCATGGGGGCCAGGGAGAAGACGGTGAAGAACGCGATGGAGGCGCCCAGGCTCATGGCGCGGTCGCCCCACCAGCCCGCGAACGCCACTTTCAAGAGCCGCCATGTGCCGGAAAACATGCAAGGACCGATCCGACGGGCCCGAAGGTCCATCATTGCAAGCGTGTGACTTGGCCGTTAACGGATGGGAACTTTCCCTTGTTCCTGGGAGCGCGACACGGCATCGGGCTGCCGCAGAAGGCGGCCGTAGCGGCCGGCGGCCTTGCGCAGGCGGATCGCTTCCTCGCCGCCAAGCGCGCTCGCCGCCATGAGGTGGGCGCCCAGCTGGAAGGCGCAGTAGCAGACGAGCAGGAACGCCGGCAGTTCGGCCGGCACCGGATGGCCGCCCTCCCGCTCGACCACGGCGCGAAGCCGGGCGGCTTCCTCCTCCGTGAGGCCGAACTCGACGATCGCTCCGGCAATGTCCCAGCCGATGTCCTGATGCCCGATCAGGTCGTGGGCGGCGCTGTGGTCGAGCGCGTCCGTCTTGAGGAGGCGGTCGCCGCAGACCAGCCATTTCCACGGAGGCATGCGGTTGTCGGACCAGACCCGGCGCACCCTTCGCTCGAGGTGCCCCGGGTCCGGCAGGGATCGCTCCAGGCGCGAGGCTGCGGCGTCTCCCAGGGCCTGCCCGGTATTGTAGACCGCCATGCGCCGCAACTCGTCCAACGATGCCCCGGGCTGCCCGTCCGCAGGGCAATGGCGGTTGCGAAATCCCAGATAGGCCCCGAGGTGATCGACCAGCCGGGTGCGATCAACCGGGACCTGATCGAGGCTCGGTGCATCCTCGTGCCAGCGTTGCACGAGAAAGCCGTGGCGGTAGCCTGCGACCTCCGGCGCAAATCCGGCCTCGTGCAGGAGCCGGGCCATCCGGAGTTTCCTGGCGCCCGTCTCCCCGAGACCCGCAAACTTCACCAGCCACGGGATGCCGTTGCTCCGGGCCAGGAACTTCCGTCGCTCCTGCTGGACATTGGAGGCTGGCCAGCTCGCCTCGTCGCCGTAGCGGCGCGATCGCCAAGCTCCGCCTGACAGGTCCTCGAGCGGCCCGTCCCGGGAGCCGACCAGGTCTCGCACCCAGACGGAAAGGTGGTGGGCGGGTGAACCGCCGAGCAGAAGATCGTCCATGGCGCGCACATGCCGTTCCGCTCGGCTCCACCGCTCCTGGTGAGAGGCGCTGGCCTGGGGGCCGAGCGGACCGTGATGACTCGGAAAGAAGACAATCCGCTCGCGCGGGACACCGGCCGCCTCCAGCCAGTCGGCGACCGCCCCGAACGAGCTTCCGGACAGGCCGGGCCCTTCGTCGACGATGGCGAAGGCCCTGTCCCGCTCCGCCGTCAGCTTTGCGGCGAGAGCCGGATCCACCGCCACCTCGCGCCGGAACGGATGGCCGACCGGGCGAAGGGTGACCGGGGGCGGGGCGTCGATGGCGGCGGCCACGAGGGCGCTCAGACCGGCGCCGATGCTGCGGATCCCGATGACCTGAGTCCTCGCATCCAGACCCGAAGCCCTGGCGGCTTCCAGATAGCTTTCCGGATAGAGGGCGTAGAAGGCATAGCCCTCCGCCTGCTTGACGCGGATCCTCCGGGATGGATCGAAGCTGAGAAGCGTCGCGAGGAAGGTCGAGGCGGGGCCGTTTCCCTGAAACCCGTTCCACCAGGATCCCGCGATGCTGCGGGCAAGGATCGAGAGGCATTCCATGCCTTTCCCGTGGACCGCGGACGGCACGTCACGGCCATGGTCGTGGAACTGCGCGTCGATCATTCCCTGAACGAGTTCGCTGGTCGCGATGAAGGCCGCCACGAGAGTGCCATGCCGCTCGATCCCGGGCGGCATGGCCTGCATCCTGGTCAGGATGTCGGCGATGGCGGCTTGCCGGGCCCCCACCGTCTCCTCCGTCTCGACGTCCCCGTAGACCAGCATCGAACGGCCCGTCCGGGCTCAAGCCGCCGCCGCGTCCTGCTTCAGCGACGCCATGTCGATCACGAAGCGGTATTTCACGTCGCTCCTGAGCATCCGCTCATAGGCCTCGTTGATCTTCTGGATCGGAATGATCTCGATTTCGGACGTGATGCCGTGCTGGGCGCAAAAATCGAGCATCTCCTGCGTTTCGGCGATGCCGCCGATCAGGGAGCCGGCCAGCTGACGCCGCTTCATGATCAGGTTGAACACGGTCGTGGCCGGATGCGGCTCGGCCGGAGCGCCCACCAGAACCATGGCGCCGTCGCGGGCGAGCAGGACGAGATAGGCGTCGAGATCGTGCGGCGCCGCCACGGTGTCGAGGATGAAGTCGAAGCTGTTCAGGTGCGCCTTCATGGCCTCCGGATCCCGCGACACGACGACCTCGTGGGCGCCGAGCTTGAGGGCGTCCTCCCGCTTGTTGGGCGAGGTGGTGAACAGCACCACATGCGCCCCCATGGCCCGTGCCAGCTTGACGGCCATGTGCCCGAGGCCGCCGAGGCCGACCACGCCCACCTTGTGCCCCGGCTGCACGCGCCAGCGGCGCAGGGGCGAATAGGTGGTGATGCCAGCGCACAGAAGCGGCGCCGCCGCGGCCAGGTCCATTCCGTCGGGCACCTTCAGGACGAAGCTTTCGTCGACCACGACGGTGTCGGAATAGCCGCCATAGGTGTTGGCACCGGTGCCCTGCTCGGGGCCGTTATAGGTGCCGGTGAACCCGACCTCGCAATACTGCTCCAAGCCCTCGCGGCAGCTCCGGCAGGTGCGGCAGGAATCGACCATGCAGCCGACGCCGACGAGATCGCCTTCCTTGAACTTCTGAACGCCCGGTCCGACGTGCGTGACGCGGCCGACGATCTCGTGGCCTGGCACACAGGGATAGAGAGTGCCACCCCATTCCGCCCGCGCGGTGTGCAGATCGGAGTGGCAGACGCCGCAATAGAGGATCTCGATCTGGACATCGCTTTCGCGGGGCTCGCGGCGCTCGAAACGGAAGGGGGAAAGCGGTGCGGACGCATCCTGGGCGGCGTAGCCGAAAGCTTTGATCACGGGAGTGTTCTCCGGTTGGGAAAGGCTTGAGTGTGCAGATCCGCTCGCCCTGGGAGGGATCCTGCCGGGCCTTCTGGGCACCCAAGACCATAGGCGCGATCGGTCCGCCGTCAACGGCTCGGCATGCGCTTTGTTCAAGGGAAGTTCAGTCTGGATCCGGCATCACTGAATGTGGAGTTTTTCACATGGTCACGTTCAATTGACTCGCCGGCTCCTGGTATTTGCGGACCGGCATTCCCACTCTCTCCTAAGGTCCTGCGATGGCTTGCGGAGAGGTGCCAGCCAGCTGCCGGCGGCGGCAATGCGGCACAGTGGATTTCAGGGGGCATCGAGAAACTTTAACTTGCTGTCCCGCCCGCAATCCGCGAGGCTAGCTGCTGAGGGCGGGCATATTTTCAGGGCGCACGGGTCGACCCGAACACAATCGAGCCTGTCGCGACCTGCCTTTTTCTCCGCCATGACAAAAGGAGTACGCCGCATCATCTTGGCCGCATCATAGTATCGCATGGTCTGGGCAACCTTAGCGGTGCACAATAGTTGTCTCTGAGAGGGATTGGATTTCGGTGGCGCCATGCTTCATTCCGACGACCTGTTCTCGAGTTTCTTGAAGACCTATGAGACCCGCCGCGAGGCGGAGATGTCCCTGGCGGACTACCTGGAAGGGTGCCGCAACGATCCCATGATGTATGCGAGCGCTCCCGAGCGCATCCTGGCGGCGATCGGCGAGCCCCAGCTTGTCGATACGTCAAAGGATGCACGCCTCGGCCGCATCTTCATGAACCGCACGATCCGGGTGTATCCGGCCTTCTCCGAGTTCTACGGCATGGAAGAGACGATCGAGATGATCGTGAGCTTCTTCCGCCACGCCGCTCAAGGCCTGGAGGAGCGCAAGCAGATCCTCTACCTGCTCGGACCCGTCGGCGGCGGCAAGTCCTCCCTGGCCGAACGCCTGAAATCCCTGATGGAGGTCAATCCCATCTATGTCCTCAAGGCAGGCGACGAGATCAGCCCGGTCTTCGAAAGTCCGCTCGGGCTCTTCGACCCGGAGCAGATGGGTCCCATGCTGGAAGAGCGTTACGGCATCCCCCAGCGGCGCCTGACCAATCTGCTCAGCCCCTGGGCCATCAAGCGCCTCGACGAGTTCAAGGGCGACATCTCCAAGTTCCGCGTGGTCAAGATCAACCCGTCCCGCATGAGGCAGATCGCCATCGCCAAGACGGAGCCGGGCGACGAGAACAACCAGGACATCTCGTCCCTCGTCGGCAAGGTCGACATCCGCAAGCTGGAGACCCTGTCCCAGGCCGATCCCGACGCCTACAGCTATTCCGGCGGTCTCAACCGCGCCAATCAGGGCATCCTCGAATTCGTCGAGATGTTCAAGGCGCCGATCAAGATGCTGCACCCCCTGCTGACGGCCACGCAGGAGGGGAATTATGTCGGCACCGAGAATATCGGGTCCATCCCGTTCAGCGGCATCATCCTGGCCCATTCCAACGAGGCGGAATGGCAGACCTTCCGAACGAACAAGAACAACGAGGCCTTCATCGACCGCATCTACGTGATCAAGGTGCCGTATTGCCTGCGGGTCACGGAGGAGCAGAAGATCTACGACAAGCTGATCCGCACCTCGGAGCTGGCCGGCGCGCCCTGCGCTCCCGCCACGCTGGAGATGCTGGCACGGTTCTCGGTCCTCTCGCGCCTGCGGGCGCACGAGAACTCGAACTTCTATTCCAAGATGCGGGTCTATGACGGCGAGAGCCTGCGCGAGGTCGACCCCCGCGCGAGAAGCCTGCAGGAGTACCGGGACTCGGCCGGTGTCGACGAGGGCATGGACGGCATCTCGACCCGCTTCGCCTTCAAGGTCCTGTCGGCCACCTTCAACCACGACACCATCGAGGTCGCGGCCGATCCGGTCCATCTCATGTACGTGCTCGAGCAGTCCCTGAGGCGCGAGCAGCTGCCCCAGGACGTGGAGCGACGCTATCTGGAGTTCATCAAGGCCGAGCTGGCGCCGCGCTACGCCGATTTCATCGGCCACGAGATCCAGAAGGCCTATCTCGAATCCTATCATGATTACGGCCAGAACCTGTTCGACCGTTACGTGGCCTATGCCGATGCATGGATCGAGGATCAGGACTTCAAGGACCCCGATACCGGACAGCTCCTCAACCGGGAGCTCCTCAACCAGGAGCTGACCAAGATCGAGAAGCCGGCCGGCATCGCAAATCCGAAGGACTTCCGCAACGAGGTCGTGAAGTTCTCGCTCCGGGCCCGGGCCGGAAACCATGGCCGCAACCCGTCCTGGACCAGCTACGAGAAGATCCGCGACGTCATCGAGCGCCGCATGTTCTCGCAGGTCGAGGAGTTGCTCCCCGTGATCAGCTTCGGGTCCAAGAAGGACAGCGAGACCGAAAAGAAGCACGGCGAGTTCGTGGCGCGTATGATGGACCGCGGCTACACCGAGCGCCAGGTGCGGCGTCTCGTGGAATGGTACATGCGTGTGAAGCAGGCGGGCTGACAGAAGACGGAGGCAGATCAGGCGATCCTATGTACATCATCGACCGGCGCCTCAACCCAGGGGGCAAGAGTCTGGCCAACCGCCAACGTTTTCTTCGCCGAGCCAAGGCGCAGATCCAGCGGGCCGTACGCCAGACCGCAGGCGATCGGGACATCACCGATCTCGAGCGGGGAGGGGAGGTCTCGATCCCGGCCGATGGTGTTCGCGAGCCCAGCTTCCGGCGGTCCGGCGAGGGCGGCGTGCATGACCACATCCTTCCGGGCAACAAGCGCTTCGTGGAAGGGGATACCATCGAACGCCCGCCCGGCGGGGGCGGAAGCGCGGCCGGGGGCGACAACGGCGAAGGCGAGGACGATTTCCGCTTCGTCCTGACCCGCGACGAGTTCCTCGACCTGTTCCTCGATGACCTGGAACTGCCCGACCTCGCCAAGAGGCGGGTCGCCACCGTGGAGACGCAGGGGATGCGACGGGCCGGCTACACGGTCACCGGGTCGCCCGTGAACCTCGCCTTGCTGCGCTCCATGCGCAATGCCCTGTCGCGCCGCATCGCCATGCGGCGGCCGAAATCCCAGGATCTGCTCCGTCTCCAGGAGGAAATCGACCGGCTGGAGGAGCGCGAGGGGCCGTCCGAGCGCCTGACCGCCCTGCGCCAGGAGCTGGAGCTGCTTCAGCTGCGCAGCCGGCGCTTTCCCTACATCGATCCGATCGATCTGCGCTATCGCCGCTTCGAACCCGTGGCCAAGCCCGTGGCGCAGGCCGTGATGTTCTGTCTCATGGACGTGTCCGGCTCCATGACCGAGCACATGAAGGATCTGGCGAAGCGCTTCTACATGCTGCTCTACATCTTCCTGACGCGGCGCTACAAGCACGTGGAGATCGTCTTCATCCGCCACACTCACGAGGCCAAGGAGGTGGACGAGGAAACCTTCTTCAACAGCCCCGAGACCGGCGGAACGGTGGTATCCTCGGCCTTGCGCGAGATGCAGCGGATCGTCGAGGAGCGCTACTCGCCGGACGCGTGGAACATCTACGCGGCCCAGGCCTCAGACGGCGACAATTCCCCGAACGACGGCACCACCAGCGCGGCCATGCTGCGCGACGTGATCCTGCCCGTGTGCCAGTACTATGCCTATCTCGAGGTCGGCAGCGACAGCGACCGCATGCAGACCGGATTCATCAACCACAAGACCTCCCTGTGGCAGACCTACGAGACGCTCCAGGAGCAGGGGGCCAACCTCGCCATGCGCAAGGTGAACCACCGTCGCGAGATCTACCCCGTCTTCCGCGAACTCTTCCGCCGGCGGGACGCGGATGCTGGAGCGAAGGTGCCATGAGCATACTCGAGCGCGACAACCTGCTCTTTCATGGGGCGGATTGGGACTTTGGGACCATCCAGCGCATCCATGACGCCGTCGAAGCCATCGGGGTCGGCGAATTGGGGCTCGACGTCTATCCCAACCAGATCGAGGTGATCACCGCCGAGCAGATGCTCGATGCGTATGCGTCCATCGGCATGCCCCTGTTCTACAAGCACTGGTCCTTTGGGAAGCGCTTCGCCCTGCATGAATCGAGCTATCGCCAGGGCCTCATGGGGCTGGCCTACGAGATCGTCATCAATTCGAATCCGTGCATCTCCTACATCATGGAGGAGAACTCGGCGACGATGCAGACCCTCGTCATCGCTCACGCGGCCTTCGGCCACAACCACTTCTTCAAGAACAACTACCTGTTCAAGGAATGGACCGACGCGGACGGGATTCTCGATTATCTCGAATTCGCCAAGGGCTACATCACGCGCTGCGAGGAACGCTACGGGCACGCGGCCGTAGAGCGCGTCCTCGATGCCGCCCATGCGCTGATGTCGCATGGGGTTCATCGCTACCCGCGCAAGAAGCGCCCCGACCTGCGCTCGGAGGAGCGGCGGGAGCGCGAGCGCCAGCTGCATCAGGAGCAGACCTTCAACGACCTGTGGCGCACGGTGCCCACGAAAGGCGCCGCCGCGAAGCCCCAGCTGAGCGAGGAGCGCCGCCGCGCCCTTCTCGAACTGCCGCAGGAGAACCTCCTCTACTTCCTGGAAAAGTCGGCACCGCGCCTGCAGCCCTGGCAGCGCGAGATCCTGCGCATCGTGCGCCAGATCGCCCAGTACTTCTATCCGCAGCGCCAGACCAAGGTGATGAACGAGGGCTGCGCCACCTATTGCCATTACCGCATCATGATCCGGCTGCACGAGACCGGGCAGATCAGCGACGGCGCCTTCCTGGAGTTCCTGCAGTCGCACACCAACGTCACGCGGCAGCCGGAATTCGACGATCCGCATTACGGCGGCATCAACCCGTACGCGCTCGGCTTCGGCATGATGCAGGACATCGAGCGCATCTGCACGGAGCCGACGGCGGAGGACCGGGACTGGTTCCCCGACATCGCCGGCGGCGGCGACGCCATGGCGGTGCTGCGTGACGTGTGGGCGAACTACCGGGACGAGAGCTTCATCTCGCAGTTCCTGAGCCCGCATCTGATCCGGCGGTGGCGCATGTTCCACCTCGTCGACGATCCGGACCGCCCGGAGCTCATGATCGAGGCGATCCACGACGAGCGCGGTTACCGGCGCCTGCGGCGCTCCCTGTCGCGCCACTACGACGTCGGGTGGAGCGATCCCGACATCCAGGTGGTGGACGTGGACCTCGCCGGCGACCGGCGCCTGATCCTGCACCATCACGTGCTCAACCGCACCCTGCTGCACAAGGACGATGCCCAGCGCGTCCTCCAGATGGTGGCCAATCTGTGGGGCTATGCGGTCGTCCTGAAGGAGGTGGAGCCGGCCACCGGCGCGATCTTCCAGGAACACGTTGCCCACCCGCACGAAACGCTCTTCTGACGCCTCGGCGTCGGGCTCGGCAGCCGCTCGGACGCCGGGTCCGGCCCGATGCCTCCCGGTTGAAAAACGGGATCGTCGGCAGCGGAAAAACGGGTCTTCTTTCCGTACGATGCGCCCGTTTGACGCAAAAAAGCCAGGGACTCACGCGATCATAGGATCCCCTGGGCTCGGCCCTGGTTTCGAGGGTCGGCTCCCTTGCAGGAGAATACCTATGGAACACAAGCCTGTAGAGAAGCTGCGTAGCGTCGCTGAAGTGCATGAGTTGAGCCAAGGTTTCCTGTCACGGCGCGAACGCCTCGAGCGTTGGGCCGAAGTGTTGGAGCGCCAGCCGAAACGGCGCCTGCGGTCTCTCGGCGAGATCGAGTTCGTTCCCAAGGACAAGCGGCCCGAGCTGAGATCCGACGAATCCCCCATCACGGTGGCTTTCGAGGATCCGGTCCTGCGGGCGGCTGGCCTGAAGGGCGACACGCTCGGGGATGCCATGGAATTCTTCGAGCTGTCCGAGGGAGCCTCCCATCGCCTTCTCTGCTCCTGCATGAACGGCTGGAGCATGGAAGCCGGCACCACGGCGCGGAAGGTCCACCGCATCGCCAATCCCGACCATCGTCTCATGCTGTTCACGACGGCAGGACTGCTGACGGCGGCCCCTGCGGTGTTCTACTTGCTGAGCTGAAGGAAAGCTGCGGCGCCGAGCCCGGCGATCGGTCGGGCCCGGTGCCGGTTGGATGGAGACGAACGAATGACGGATGCGCCGTCCCGTCGGATCGGACTGCCCTGGTACACCCGCGAGGATTACTCCCGCATCCGTGAGATGATCATCGATCCGCACAACCTCGCACCCACCTACGATGCCTGGCTGGCGGCGGCCGAGAACAACGAGAATGTCGGTCGCCAGGCCGGTCTTCAGATCATGCGGGTCACGCTCGAGCCTGACGCCTTTGCACGATGGTGTCGGGAACAGGGCCTCCAGCCCGACAGCGCAGCGCGCACGAGATACGTCGCCGAAGTCAGCGCCCAGAGCGCCGGCTGAAGCGCCACAGTCTTCATGCCCCGCCGGCGGCCTGCCCCAATAGCCAAGCCTTGACGTCTCCTGGCTTGACGTCTCCTGGCTTGACGTCTCCTGGCTTGACGTCTCCTGGCTTGACGTCTCCTGGCTTGACGTCTCCTGGCTTGACGTCTCCTGGCCCGTGCCTAGTTGCTCGGGCTGTAGGGTGGAGGCACAAACTTGCTGAACGAGAGCGGCGCGAGCAGCGACATTTCCGGCTTTCCCGCCGATGGGAAGGATGGGCCCGCGGTGTCCGGGCACACCATGCGGGCGGCCGTCTTGACCGGGCCTGGGCAGATCGAGATCCGCGAGGTCCCCCGTCCGGAGCCGGGACCCGGTCAGGTGCGTCTGCGCCTGGAAGGGTGCGGCGTGTGCGCCTCCAACCTGACGCCGTGGGCAGGACCGGAATGGATGCAGTACCCCACCGAGCCGGGCGCGCTCGGGCATGAAGCCTGGGGCTTCGTCGACGCGGTCGGCGCAGGCATCGAGGGCTTCTCTGTCGGCGACCGGGTCGTGGCGCTCTCCTATCGATCCTATGCCGAATACGATCTGGCCGAGGCCGATGCGATCGTTCGCCTGCCGGACGCTCTCGCGGGTCAGCCCTTCCCGGGCGAGCCGCTCGGATGCGCCATGAACATCTTCCGGCGCAGCGAGATCGAGGCAGGACAGACCATCGCGATCATCGGGATCGGCTTTCTCGGCGCCCTGCTCACCAAGCTCGCCTCCGACGCCGGCGCGCGTGTCATCGCCATTTCGAGGCGGCCATATTCGCTCGATCTCGCCCGCCGCATGGGCGCAGCCGAGACGATCGCGATGGAGGACCATCATGCGATCATCGAACGGGTCAAGGAGCTGACCGGCGGCACATTCTGCGATCGTGTGATCGAGGCGGTGGGCAAGCAATGGCCGCTCGATCTTGCCGGCGAGCTGACGCGCGAGCGGGGCAAGCTCATCGTGGCCGGATACCATCAGGACGGGCCGCGGCAGGTCAATATGTGGCTCTGGAACTGGCGCGGCATCGACGTGATCAACGCTCATGAGCGCGATCCCAAGGTCTATGTGCATGGAATGCGCGAGGCGGTGGATGCGATCGCGTCGGGGCGTCTCGACCCGAGCTCCCTGTACACCCACAGCTTTCCCCTAGACCGACTCGGCGAGGCGCTCGATGCCACGCGCGATCGGCCGGACGGTTTTCTCAAGGCCCTGGTGACGTATTGATGGTGCAACAGGCTGTACTCGAGACGGGTTCTGAAGCTGCGCCTGCGCGTCCGCGTGTCGGCTTCCTCGGCGTCGGCTGGATCGGGCGGCACCGCATGCAGGCCATCCTCGGCACCGGCGCCGTCGACGTCGCGGCCATCGCGGATCCATCCCCGGAGATGGCCGCCGAGGCCGGCAAGTCCACCCCCGGGGCGCAACAGGTTGCGACCCTCGACGAGATTCTCGATCTCGGCGTCGACGGCGTCGTCATCGCGACACCGAGCGCCATGCATGCCGAACAATCGATCAGGGCGCTGGAGCGCGGCGTCGCCGTGTTCTGCCAGAAGCCGCTCGGACGCACGGCCGCGGAGGTGCAGGCCGTGATCGATGCCGCGCGCCGATCCGATCGGCTGTTGGGCGTCGATCTCTCCTACCGGTTCACGGAGGGCATGCGCCGCATCCGCGAGGTCATCGGCACGGGTGAGCTGGGACCTATCTATGCCGTCGATCTCGTGTTCCACAACGCTTACGGCCCCGACAAGCCATGGTTCTACGATCCCGTTCTGTCAGGCGGCGGCTGCGTGATGGATCTCGGCGTCCATCTGGTCGATCTCGCCTTGTGGACCCTCAACAGCCCCGGCGTCGCGGGCGTGACCGGCAAGCTCTTCGCCGGCGGCGCGCCGCTGCAGGATCCCGCGTCCCAGGTCGAGGATTATGCCGTCGCGACGGTGACGCTTGAAACGGGCGCCGTTGTGCAGCTCGCCTGCTCCTGGCGGCTCCAGGCCGGATGCGACGCGATGATCTCCGCCACGTTCTATGGAACGCAAGGAGGCCTTTCGCTGCGCAATGTGAACGGATCGTTCTACGACTTCACGGCGGAGCGCTACCGCGGGACATCCCGAGAGACATTGGCCGTGCCGCCCGACGAGTGGGGTGGACGCGCTGCTGCCGATTGGGCATCCCGCCTGGCCGCGGGCGAGCGGTTCGATCCGGCTGCAGAGCACTTGGTAGGGGTCGCGAGAGTACTCGACTCGATTTATGGGCGTTGACGGCCATCGCACGAAGCGGTGCACCGTCATCCCCTCGTGGTCGTCACCGGCCCTTGTGCCGGTGATCCCGAACCTCCGGAACGCCGGGTCCCGTCGGATCGGGATGGCCGGGACAAGCCCGGCCATGACGTGACGGGTGTCGACATTCTGAGACGCATCGTGCGTCAGAGAACTTCCAACACCTTGCCCGGCGAAGCAGCCTGTCCCGACGGCGCATAGCGGCGGATCATGCTGGCGCAGAACTCCGCGAACTCCTCCTTGACCTGCGGTGCGCTGGTGTGATGCGGAGCGATCCCGCGGTGCTCGGGCGTGAAGCAGAAGGTCACGGTGACGTCGAAATCCGCCAGCGCCTCCATCTGACGGTCGAACCATTGGAGCGCGTTCGGGCGGAAGCTGTCCGCCCAGGACAGGCCCGTGCGCAGGTATTTCACGCCGAGCCGCTTCATCCACGTCACCGCCTCGTCGAGGCGATGGTCCTCATAATGGAACCACTGGCACAGGCCCATCTGCGGCGTGTATTTCGCGAATTCCTCGAGAGCCGGCTTCGGCGTGCCGTCTTCGCGCAGGAGACCCATGTAGAAGTGCCGGTAGTATGACGAGCCTTCGGCTTCCCTATGGCGGGTCGTTGCTTCCCAGGCGCGGGGAAGATCGTAGAGGCTGTACCAATGAATCTTCGGCACCTTGCCGATCAGGAGTTCCGCCGTCCGGTTCAAGCCCCAGGCCTGGACCTCCTCGGCGCCGAAGGTCGAGATTCCGACCTCGCTCACCCAGATGGGCTTGTCCGTCACGGCGCGGACCTCGTCGATCTTCGCGGGCCAATCGTGGATCTGCCACAGGTTCCAATCGAGCGGGAATCCGTGCACGGCCACGACATCGATCTCATCGAGGGCGCCATGGCCTTCCAGCTTCTTGATGAAGCCGGGGTCGATGGGCGAGATGCCGCCGAGCACGCGGGGCAGGTTGGGGTTTTCGGCCCTGATCGCCTGACCCGCAACGATCGCCATCTCGGAGAAGAGCTTCCAATCCGGGTCGATCTCCGGATCCCAGTGGGACTTGTTGTTGGGCTCGTTCCAGATCATCGCGGCTTCGATCATGCTTGTCTCCCTTGGGCCGGATAGACGGCGCCCGCACCGGGCGGAGCGTCGACACGGCGGCAGATGTAAACTTCAGTTTCGGGGTGCTGGACGATCTCGAATCCGGCGCTGCGGAGCATGGCTTCGACGCAGGCGGCGTTCGGGGCCCACCAGTTGGTCGGATCATCGGCATAGCGATGCTCGATGAAGTGCATCTTCGGGTAGCGCGGATCATCGAAGTGATCCGTCTGCCAGAAGGTGTAGTTCTCCGCGACCGGCATGACCTCCGCGGACCCACGCTGCATGGACTGAAACACCAGAAGATCCCTGGCGACGTGCTCGTGGATCAGGTCGAGGGCCAGCAGCGGGTGGCGCAGATGATAAAGCACGCCCATGAAGAGCACCACGTCGAAACGCTCTTCGAGCTGGCCAAGATCGTAGACCGAAAGCTTCCGGAACTCGATGTCGTGGCCCATGGTCTGGGCGGCGAACCGGGCCTGGGCGAGATAGGTTTCGTCGAAATCGATGCCGAGGACGCGCTCCGCGCCCCGCTTCTTCATCTCCATGGAGTAGAAGCCGCCGTTGCAGCCGATGTCGAGCACGGTTCTGCCGGAGAGATCCTGCGGGATCGCGTCGGCGAATTGCCGCCATTTCACGGCTGGATAATTGCCGAGGAAGTGGTCAGGAGCGGTCCAGACGCCACCCTTCAGCTCGATATTGTGAAACCATGGCCCGAGCGCTTCGGCTTTCCGGCGGATTTCGTCCGGCGGCGTGGGATCGATGGCATTCATCGTAGCGACTACTCCCTGTTCAAGTCGTGAAGCCCCCGAGGCAGGCGACCCGCCGGCCAGCCCAGGGCCACCCGGGCGCCGGTTATTGTGTCGTGCTGGGCAGCCTCGCTCAGCAAGCCGATGGCGGCCCGATATCCGTGCAGGGTCCCCACATCGACATAGGATTCACCGGCCTGCACGCCGATAGCCTCGCCTCCTTGAGCCAGATAGGCATTCACCAGCGTGCCGAAATACTCATCCTGGCGGTCGCGTGAAATCCAGAGCTCGTGCAGGGCTTTCAGAATGTGCCCGGACATCTTGAAAGCCCCCCAGATCCAGCGCGACCCGGCGTCGCTCCGCTTCACCTGGATTTCCCGGACGCGCTTCTCCTCGTCCAGGATGACCGCATCGAAAACGTCGGGATTGTCGACGGGAAACAGCAGAAACGAGAGAACGTCGTCCGGCAGTTCCGCCAGGGCCTTCTCGGGAAACCAGACCGTATCGGGCAGGCCGACGATCACGCTTTCGTCCAAGGGAATGAGCGGCGCGGCCTGGAAGATTGCATCGCACAACCCACTGGCCTGCGGTTGAACCACATAGGCCATGGAAGCGCTGCCATAGCTTGCGCCATAATATTCCATGATGTCGGATTTGCCCGGAGAAATCACGAAGCAGATCTTGTTCGCTCCACCATGGATCATGCGCTCGACGAGGTACTCGCTCACGGCGCAGGGGCGCTCGATGCCATTGTCGAGCCGGCTTCCGACGGGCAGAAGCTCCTTCGAGAACGCCAGGGGCTGGATGCGGCTGCCGGTCCCGGCCGCGGGTACGATTCCCCACATGTTCACGCCTCCATCATGGCGGCCGGGCCGCCGGTCGAGCGCGAAAGGGATGTGGCGCCGCCGAGCAGGATCTCAAGTTCTCGTGCCCTGTGCTCCGACGTATGCTCTTCGAGCACCCTGTCCCGCCCGGCCTTGGCTATTCGGCCCAGTTCGGCGTCCGTGAGGTCGAGGGCCGCGACCGTATCCTCCATATCCGCGACAATCAGGATCTCCTTGCCTGGCTGGAAGAAGCTGTCGAGCCCCTCCCAGGTGTCCGACAGAATGGGCGCCCCGCAGGCCGCGGCCTCGAAGAGCCGCCCGGATGGACACCAGCCCATCTCGGCCATGGCCTGCCGGGTGATGTTGAGCGTGAGGCGCGAGGACGAGAAGAAGGCCGGATGTTCCGGCGGGGGAAGGTGCCGCACGAAATGGATGTTGGGCTGCCAGGGGAAGTCGTCGGGATACTGTGCCCCTCCGATCAGGAAGCGCCGGTCCGGGCGGCGGGCAGCCGGATCGATGAACAGACGTTGCAGCGCGTCCTGGCGGTCCGCCGCATAGGTGCCGAGATAGGACAGATCCGAACCGTAATGCTGGACCCGTAGCACGGGACGGTGCACGTCCGGATCCACATGGCCGTAAAGCGGCGCGACACGTTGTGCGCCGAGTTCCGTCTTCAACCTCTGGAGAGCCCGGCCTCCGGTATAGCTCAGGACCAAGTCGAAGCCCGCGAGCCCCTGTGGACCGATGTAGCTGATCGGCTCGCCCGCATCGAGACGCGAGAATGTCACCGGCGTGTCGAGATCATAGAATACGCGGGTTGCGCGCGCGCTCGCCAGCACGAGAGTCCCGGCGACGATTCCGTCCGGGCAGTAGGACGTGACCATGGCGACGTCCGCATCTCTCACTTCTTCCTCGGCCCGACGGCGAACGTCGTTCCATTCCTGATAAAGGATGAGATCACCGCCCGGGATCTCGACGAAGTCCCGATTCGCGCCGTAATAGGGCACGTCCTTCTCGAAGAACACGACCCTGTGCCCTCGCTTCGCGAGCGCTCGGCACAGGCCGCGCCACAGGGTCGCGTGGCCGTTGCCCCAGGATGACGAAATGGTCAGACCGAAGACGACGAATTTCATGGGCCTGCCACCTCGTTCAGGCGTAGAACCTTGGAGCCCCAGTCGCCCACGACCAGAGTGGAGATCGAAGCGGGTTCCACGTCGATCCGGTCATAGGCGTCGATCGGCATGCCGAGGTGGTAGAGGAGGGCGGCCTTGATCACATCGCCATGGCTCACGAGAACGACCGCCCGGCCTGCATGAAGGCTGCGCAGTTGTTCCATGACGCCGACAATGCGCGCTTGCGCTTCCAGCATCGTCTCTCCATCAGGAGGGCGGCTGGTGCTGCGCGAGCGGTTCCAGGACAACCAGAGCGGATCCTGTCCCAGCGCATCGAAGCTCATGCCGGTCCAGCGACCGTAATCGATTTCGGTGATGGCGTCACGAACGTGAAGCCTCTGTCCAAGGCTCGCCGCGACGGGCTGGGCCGTTTCCAGAGCTCTCTCGAGGGGGCTTGCGCAGATGCAGGCCACATCGTCCCTCGCAAGACGCCCCGCCAAGCACTCCGCCAAGCGCTCGGCCTGGCCTTTCCCGACCGGGCCGAGCTTCACATTCGGCATGCGCCCGCACAGGATGGTGCCGACCCGATCATGGGCGGCATGGCGGACGAGGAAGAACGTGGTGGTCACCGCGATCCTCCCGCGCCCTAATCGCCATCGCCGCTGATGAAGCGGAGGGTTCTGTCGCGCGCCTCGTTGTCGGTGAATTGCTGCGGCGGAGACTTCATGAAGTAGCTCGACGGGCCCGTGAGAGCGCCCCCGATCTCACGGTCCATGGCAAGCTTTGCGCAGCGCACGGCGTCGATCACGATGCCGGCAGAGTTCGGAGAGTCCCAGACCTCGAGCTTCACCTCCATGTTGAGCGGAACGCCGCCGAAGGTGGTTCCCTCGAGACGGATGTAAGCCCATTTCCGGTCGGTGAGCCATGGCACGTGATCGCTCGGCCCCACATGGATGTCGCCTGCCGGGAGCGGAACGTCGAGCTGGCTCGAGACGGCCTGCGTCTTCGAGATTTTCTTCGACTCGAGACGCTCGCGCTCCAGCATGTTCTGGAAGTCGGTGTTGCCGCCGAAATTGAGCTGATAGGTGCGGTCGAGACGCACCCCACGCTCCCGGAACAGATTGGCGAGCACGCGATGGACGATGGTGGCGCCGACCTGGCTCTTGATGTCGTCGCCAATGATGGGGAGGCCGCGTTCCTCGAACCGTTTGCGCCATTCGGGGTTCGAGGCGATGAAGACCGGGATGCAGTTCACGAAGGCGCACCCTGCTTCGAGCGCCCGCTCAGCGTACCACTCGGTGGCCTTCTGCGAGCCCACGGGCAAGTAGGACACGAGAACATCGGTCTTGGACTCACGCAGGATCGCAGTGACGTCGGCTTCGTCGTGAGAGGATTCTTCGATCGTCTCGCGCAAATATTTGCCGAGCCCGTCCAGCGTCCTGCCTCGATTGACGATGATCCCGCTCTGTGGAACGGACGCGAAGCGCTGGGTATTGTTCGGCTCTGCGAAAATGGCCTCGGATACGTCGCGGCCGACCTTCGAGGCATTGACGTCGAAGGCAGCAGACACTTCGACGTCTCTGATATGATATCCGCCGAGCTCCACGTTCATCAGGCCGGGCACGGGCTCGTTGCCGATCGCATCCTTGTAGTAGGAGAGTCCCTGCACGAAGGACGAGGCGCAGTTGCCGACGCCCACGATGCCGACGCGGACCTTCCTCGAACTCATGACGGATCTCCCATGTATGGCCGGCCGGATGCTGTCTTGTCAGGCAAAAGCATATATGCGGCCGCAGGCATCCGACCTGGGCCTTCTCCTAAGCTTGGCCTCCAACGTTTGAAGAAGGTTCCTTGTTCCGTCCGGAAACCGCGTCTGTGACTCTTGTCTTCACGGCTGCGCGCCCAAACTACTGCCCTGAGGGAAGGAACAAAGATGATCCCTCGGAGTTTGTTGAACGCAATCTCAAGCTTCTGAAGGGGATATGTGGCGCAGCCCGCCATTGGCGAGGCCTGCTGCAATGCCTGCTCTCGGACTGGACCATGCGTCGGCTCTGCGTCGCATCTCCAGCTTGGGACTGGGCAGTCGTCTCCTGCCCGATCCATTGGCGCTCAGACCAGGAACAAATCTGGAGACATCTCGTGACGGATACGATCCTTATTACCGGTGGTGCAGGTTTCATCGGACGATACGTTGCGCGGGCGTGCCTTGACCGTGGTCACGAGGTTCGTGTGCTCGACAGCCTCATCGAGCAGGTCCATGGCGACAGAACCCAGGCCGACGGGCTCGATCCGGACGTGGAGGTCGTTGTCGGAGACGTCCGTGACGAGGCGGCGCTCCTGCGGGCGCTCAAGGGCGTAACGAAGGTCGTCCATCTTGCGGCCGAGGTTGGCGTCGGTCAGAGCATGTATGCGGTCGACCGTTATGTCTCCGTGAACGATTACGGCACGGCCGTGCTGTTCCAGCAGCTCATCGACAATCCGGTGAAGCGGGTCGTGGTCGCGTCTTCCATGAGCATCTATGGCGAAGGTCTCTATCGCGACGTCGATGGCCGAATCCATGAGGATGTCGTCCGCAAGCCGCGTGCAGGCGAGAACGATCCGTGGGATCCTCTGGATGAGCAGGGGCGGCCTCTCATCCCGGTGCCGACACCCGAATGGAAGAAGCCGGCCCTGGCGTCGGTTTACGCGCTGTCGAAATATGTCCAGGAGCGCCTGACGCTGACCCTGTGTCCGGCCTACGGGATGGAAGGCGTGGCTCTCCGGCTCTGGAATGCCTATGGGCCTGGGCAGGCCCTGTCCAACCCCTATACGGGGGTTCTCGCCATCTTTGCGTCGCGGCTCCACAACGGCCAGCCTCCGATGATCTTCGAGGACGGTCAGCAGCGCCGGGACTTCGTTCACGTGGAAGACGTGGCGCAGGCCTTCGTTCTGGCCCTGGAGCATGAGAGGGCGCCTGGCGGCGTCTACAATGTCGGAAGCGGACAGGATCGTACCGTCTCCGAAGTCGCGCAGCTTCTGTCCGAAGCAATGAACCGGCCGATGGCGCCGGAGATTGCCGGCAAGGCGCGTATCGGCGATATCCGCCACTGCATCGCCGATATCAGTCGGATCCAGCAGGAACTTGGCTACGCGCCCCGAAAAGACTTCGCCGAGGGCCTGGCGGAGCTCGCCGAATGGGTCGCCAAGCAGGAAGCCAAGGATCTCGTCAATGAAGCTCGCAAGGAGCTTGAAGCCCGGGGCCTCGTGGCATGAAAGCATCAGACGCATCGGCTGCCGCACCGGCCGTCCTTCGCCGCCGTCCCATTCTGGTGACAGGCGGCGCCGGCTTTATTGGATCCAATCTTGCCGACCATTTCGCCACTGAGGGGCACGATGTTCTGATCTACGACGCTTTGGCTCGGCCCGGCGTCGAACGTAATCTCGAATGGCTCAAGAAGCGGCACCCGAGCAGGATCTCAAGCGTGATCGGCGACATCCGCGACGAGACATCCGTTGCCGAGGCGACACGCGATGCTCAGGCCGTGTTCCACATGGCGGCCCAGGTTGCCGTGACGACCAGCCTGACGGACCCTCGCGCTGACTTCGAGATCAACATCCGCGGAACCTTGAATGTGCTCGATGCCCTCAGGCAGCGCGGCGATCGTGTTCCTCTGATCTTCGCCTCGACGAACAAGGTCTATGGCGACCTTGCCGATGTGGAGCTGGAGAAGACGAACGACGCCTACAAGCCGCGCAGCCCCGCAGTCCGGAATGCGGGAATCGGCGAAAGCAGAGCTCTCGACTTCCATACGCCGTACGGTTGCTCGAAGGGAGCGGCGGATCAGTATGTGCTGGACTACGCGCGCTCCTTCGGAATTCCGACCTGCGTCATGCGCATGAGCTGCATCTACGGGCAGCGGCAGATGGGAACGGAGGACCAGGGATGGGTCGCCCATTTCCTGATCCGCGCTCTCAAAGGCGAACCCATCACGATCTACGGCGACGGCTGCCAGGTTCGCGACGTGCTCGATGTTTCCGATGCGGTTGCCGCATACGCCTCGGCGTGGAAGCGGATCGATACGGTTCAGGGGCGGGCTTTCAATCTCGGCGGAGGCCCGGCAAACGCGATCAGCCTGCGTCAGCTCATCACCCACATCGAGGATGTCATCGGTCGTTCGGTCGAGACGATCTACGCTGAATGGCGTGCCGGCGACCAGCGCTACTACGTGTCGGACACCCGCCTCGCCACGCGCGATCTCGGCCTGAAAAAACCGATTTCCTGGCTCACGGGGGTGGCTGCTCTCGCGGCGTGGCTGCAGGATGAGAATGGGCTCGCGCGCTCGAATTCTCTGCCTTCCTCCGTTCAGAATGCCGAGGCTCTGTCATGAGGACCCATGTTGCCTGCGGGTTGCGTGACAACGAGAGACGCCATGGCATGGCCTGACGGTGGAGCAGGTCTGCATGTCCTGATGACAGCAGATGCGGTCGGCGGGGTCTGGCAATACGCGCTCGATCTCAGCGATGGTCTGCGGGCACACGATGTCAGCACCACGATCGCCGTGCTCGGGCCTCCTCCATCGGCCGATCAGCAGGCGGCGGCTCAAGCCTCGGGTGCGACCCTTGTGATGACGGGCCTCTCGCTGGACTGGACCGCCCAATCCCCGCATGAGGTCGAGGAAGCCGGCGAAGCGATTGCCCGTCTCGCCGCGGACCTTCGCCCGGATCTCGTTCATCTCAACGCGCCGGCGCTGGCTGCTCGCGCGAACTCCGACATTCCTGTCGTGGCCGTGTGTCACTCTTGCGTTGCGACCTGGTGGCAGGCTGTGAAAGGCGGCTCCCTGCCGGAGGAATTCGTATGGCGGACCGAACTCGTCAAGAGAGGCTATGCGTCTGCCGGCCGCCTCCTGGCGCCGACCCTCGCATTCGCTCACGCCACGGCGAAGGCCTATGAACTCTCCCAGGTCCCGAGTGTCGTGAGAAATGGCAGGCGACCCGCGCCGGTCTCGGCAAGCGGGCCCAACGGCGATTTCGTCTTCACGGCTGGGCGCCTCTGGGACGAGGGTAAGAACTTTGCAGGCGTCGACCGCCTTGCATCCCGTCTCGCCATACCGGTTCTCGCCGCCGGATCGGTTCAAGGACCCAATGGCGCGAAAGCTCAGGCAGCCCATGCCAGAGTGCTCGGCCAGTTGAGCGACATGGAGGTTGCCCGGCACCTGAGCGGCAAGCCGATCTTCATCTCGCTGGCGCGATATGAGCCCTTCGGTCTTGCCGTTCTGGAAGCCGCCCAGATGGGATGCGCCTTGATCCTTTCCGACATACCGACGTTCCGGGAATTGTGGAAGGATGCCGCGCTGTTCGTCGATCCGGACGACGAGAGCGCCGTTGTCGAGGCAACCGAACGCCTTGTCCGGGATCCGGAAACCCGCCGCGTCCTAGGGAGCGCTGCACGAGCACGCGCCGACGCCTACACCATCGAGGCCATGAGTGCCGGGGTTCTGAGCGCGTATCGTTCCCTCCTGGAACCGAAGCCCTCGAGATCCCCCCTTGAGGGAGCCGCTGCATGAAGTTCGTGTATTTCACCCATTCCCTCGCCTCGTGCTGGAACCATGGCAACGCGCATTTCCTGCGCGGCGTCCTGCGAGAACTCGTTCATAGAGGGCATGCTGTCGCCGCCTACGAGCCACGGGGAGCCTGGAGCCTCGAGAACCTCCTCAAGGATCATGGAGATGCAGGGCTCGATGCCTATCGCAGCCTCTACCCTGAATTGTCCTCGGACGTCTTCGACCCGGACCTGGACATCGAGGAGGCCCTTGCCGATGCCGACGTGGTGATCGTTCATGAATGGAACGAACCATGGCTGGTCGCAGCGATTGGAAAAGTGCGCCGGCAGGGCGGCCGGTTCACGCTCCTGTTCCATGATACGCATCACAGAGCCGTCAGCGATCCCGATGCCATTCGTCAGTTCGATCTCGACGGCTATGACGGCGTCCTCGCATTCGGGGAAACTCTCGCGGAGGTCTATCGACGCTGGGGCTGGGGAGATCGGGTCCATGTCTGGCACGAGGCTGCCGATACAAGGCTCTTTCACCCGCCTGCGCGTGACGTGGAGCGGAACGGCCTGGTGTGGATCGGCAACTGGGGTGACGGCGAGCGAAGCGCGGAGCTCGAAAGCTTCCTCTTCCGCCCCGCCCGGGCGGTCGGCCTTCCTCTCGATATCTACGGCGTGCGGTACCCTGACGAGGCGCTGCGCATGCTGGCACGCTATGGCGTCACCTATCGCAGCTGGCTGCCGAACGCCCGGGCTCCCGAGGTGTTCGCGCGCCATGTGGCGACCGTTCACGTACCGCGGCGGTTCTATGTCGAGATGCTCCCCGGCATTCCGACGATTCGCGTCTTTGAGGCTCTTGCCTGCGGGATTCCGCTGATCTCCGCGCCCTGGAGCGACTCCGAAGGCTTGTTCAATCCCGGATCTGATTTCCTCGTTGCCGAGAATGAGGCGCAGATGGAACGCCATATGAAGGCGGTTCTCCATGATCCGGACCTGCGCAAGTCGCTGGTGGAGAATGGCCTCGACGCCATTCGCAGCCGGCATTCCTGTGCTCATCGCGCCGAACAGCTCCTCTCTCTTCTCGCAGATCATGGCGCCGCGTCGCCAATGGAGATGTCCGCATGAAAATCGCCTTTTATGGCTCCAGCCTTCTGTCCTCGTATTGGAATGGTGCCGCCACCTATTATCGTGGTCTCCTGAGCGACCTCGCCCGCCGGGGCTACAGCATCACGTTCTACGAGCCGGATGCGTTCGACCGCCAGAAGCATCGGGATATCGAGCCGCCGGACTGGGCGGAGGTGAAAGTTTATCCTGCGACGGTCGAGGCCATGCGTGGAGTCGTGTCGGAGGCGGCAAAGGCCGATGTCGTGGTCAAGGCTTCCGGCGTCGGTGTTTTCGACAGCGAGTTGCTGGAAGGGATCGTTGCAGCGTCTCGTCCCGACGCGATCCGCATCTTCTGGGATGTTGACGCGCCTGCAACCCTCGCTGAACTGCGCGAAAGCCCCGATCATCCGCTGCATCGCGCAATGCCGGCTCTCGATCTTGTGCTGACCTATGGCGGCGGTCCGCCGGTGATTGACGCCTATGAGAGCTTCGGCGCCCGCCAGTGCATCCCGATCTACAATGCCTGCGATCCGTCGACCCATCATCCCGTCCCGGCGGATGATCGCTTTCGGGCAGATTTGTCCTTCCTCGGCAATCGTCTGCCCGATCGCGAGGCTCGTGTGGAGCAGTTCTTTCTGGAGCCCGCCGCCCAGCTTCCGGACCGTCAGTTCCTGATAGGCGGCAATGGCTGGGAAACAAAGGGAATGCCGTCGAACGTCCGTCACATCGGCCATGTTTACACGCGCGACCATAACGCCTTCAACACAAGCCCGCTGGCGGTTCTCAACATTGCCCGAGACTCGATGGCAAGCACCGGATATTCACCCGCAACCCGCGTTTTCGAGGCTGCGGGAGCCGGAGCGTGCCTGATCACGGATGCCTGGATCGGCCTGGAGTTGTTCCTGAAGGAAGGAGAGGAGGTGCTGGTGGCCCGCGACGGCAGGGATGTCGCTGACCATGTCGAGGCCCTTAACCCCGAGCGTGCCCGCGCGATCGGCGCCGCGGCGAGGGAGCGGATCATGGCTGAGCACACGTATACCCGCCGCGGCGCCGAGGTGGATGCGATTCTGCGCCAGGAAGTCTCTCGGAAGCGCGAGAGGAGCGTGGCGTGACCAAGCTCCGCGTCGTTGTCCTGGGATTGAGCCTGTCCTCCTCATGGGGGAACGGCCATGCGACAACCTTCCGCGCGCTGTTGAGGGCTTTCGCGGCGCGGCATCACGATGTGCTTTTCCTGGAGCGCGACGTGCCGTGGTATGCCTCTCATCGCGATCTGAAGGATCCTGACTTCTGCCGGCTGGAGTTCTATTCCAGCCTGGAGGATCTCAAGCGATACCAGGAAGCGATCAAGGAAGCCGATGCGGTCATTGTCGGCTCCTATGTGCCGGACGGTGTCGAGGTCGGCCGCTACGTCCAACAGACAGCCCAGGGCGTCGTGGCATTCTATGACATCGACACGCCCGTGACGCTCGCGAAACTGGCGAGGGGCGACTACGAGTACCTCGCGCCCGGCCTGATCCCGGACTACGACGTCTACTTCTCGTTCACCGGAGGGCCGACGCTCGACGTGCTGATGGCGAACTACGGTTCGCCCGCCGCTCGGGCGCTTTATTGTTCGGTCGATCCCGAAGCATATCCGAGTCTTGACGAGGAGAAGCGCTGGGATCTGAGCTATCTCGGGACTTACAGTCCCGACCGGCAGCCGACCCTGGAGCGGCTCCTGATCGAGCCGGCCCTGCGAGCGCCTCATCTTCGTTTCGTCGTTGCCGGCCCCCAATATCCGGCAGACATCGCTTGGCCGGAAAACGTCGAGCGCATCGATCATGTGCCTCCGAGCGGCCACCCGGCCTTTTATGCGCGGAGCCGCTATACTCTCAACGTGACCCGGGCCGACATGATCAGGGCAGGGTACAGCCCGAGCGTTCGCCTGTTCGAGGCCGCAGCCTGTGGAACGCCGATCATCTCCGACATGTGGGACGGAATCGAGACGCTTCTCGAACCTGATCAGGAGATCGTACTGGCGCGCCAGTCTGACGATGTTCTCACGGTTCTCGCTACTTGGCCCGACGACAGGAGAAGGGACCTGGGAAGCCGAGCACGGCTCCGCATTCTCGAAGAGCATACATCGGCTCACCGTGCCGCATCGATGGAGCGGGATCTTTTCGAAGCCCTTCGGCACCGACGTCAGGAACGGCCGCTCGCTTTGGCAGTTGAGTCCTGATGCTATGAATAGATTCAAGCGAGGCATTGAACAAATGCCAGGCTTTGCGGTTGGGGCAGAGTAGGTTTGTACCTTGAGACCCTCTGAAGGTCTGAGAAGGAGCGTTCTCATGAAGAATGGCACAAGTAAGCATGTTCTCGTAGCCGGTGGGGCCGGATTCCTTGGATCGCACCTCTGCGATGCTCTTCTCAGCGAAGGCGCTCATGTGACCGTCCTCGACAATTTTCAAACGGGTCGAAAGCAGAATATCCGCCATTTGGAGCGGGAGCCGCGCTTCGATGTCATCGACAGCGATATCATCAAGCCTCTGCCGACCCGGCTGCGGTCGAAGCGGCTGAAGGTCGATCAGGTCTTCAATCTTGCCTGTGCAGCCTCCCCTCCGCATTATCAAGCCGATCCGGAGCACACGATGCTGACGAGCGTCGTGGGCACGCACAATCTTCTCACGTTCGCTGAGGCGACAGGTGCCCGCTTCTTTCTAGCTTCGACCAGCGAAATCTATGGCGATCCGGAAGTGCACCCGCAGACGGAGAGCTATTGGGGCAACGTCAATCCGACCGGGCCGCGCGCATGTTATGACGAAGGCAAGCGCGCTGCCGAGACGCTGACCTTCGACTTCGACCGTGCAGGAAGGGCCGACGTTCGCGTGGCGCGGATCTTCAATACCTATGGCCCGCGCATGCGTGCCGACGACGGCCGCGTCGTGTCCAACTACATCTGCCAGGCTCTTGCAGGCGAAGAGATCACGGTCTACGGGGACGGAAGCCAGACACGGTCGTTCTGCTACGTGTCCGACCTCGTCGATGGTTTCTTGCGCCTGATGGCCTATGACGGCCCGTTCCCGGGTGCGGTCAACCTCGGCAACCCGGTCGAGCTCACCGTGGGTGATCTGGCCGAGAAGGTTCTCGCCATGACCGGCTCTTCATCCCGCGTTGTCACGCGGCCTTTGCCGGTCGATGATCCGCGCCGCCGGCGTCCCGACATATCCCTGGCCAAGAAACTCCTCGGATGGTCGCCACGCACAGCGCTGGATACTGGCTTGAGAGCGACGATTGCCTGGTTCTCGGACGAACAGGCCAATGACGGCACGTTGCCTCGCAAGATACCGGCTGTCGGAGGTACGATCTCGGCCGGACAAGTCTAGAGCCTCGGACGGACCCAGAGGGCCGCGTCAGCGACCCGAAGGGCCACGCCAGTGAAAAGTGGATCCGGTTTTCGCTGGCGCGGCCCGCTGGGTCCGTTCTGACCGATGCTCTCATTCAAGAAGAAAGCATCGGATGGATC
>NZ_JAMXFI010000111.1:0-26753 GCF_025460875.1 Microvirga yunnanensis | reverse complement strand
CCCGTCTGACCTCGAACCCGACCTCAAGGCGCAGAAGTCGGCGCCGCTTGCAAAGCTTGGCCATGGCGGTCCTCGTCCGTCATCGGTCTGGTTTGTCCAGAGCCGTTGAGGGATTTAACGCAGGACCTGTCGTATGACGCCGGAGAGCCTCGCGAGCGACTGTATAGACAAAGCTGATCGCAAACTTTGCACCATTGTCTAACACGCCGCCGCCAACTTACGCGCAACGGCGACGGTCGCCTTCTTGCCGCCCACCTTCTTGGCGAGCCGGGTGCCCCAGGCCTTCAGCGCAGACCAGCGCGAGACCCGGTTCAGCAGGATCCCGGCCGCCTCAAACAGATACTTGCGCAGCACCGGATCGCCGCACTTGGAGATCCGACTGCTTCGGTCGATCTCGCCCGACTGATACCGTCGTGGAGTCAGGCCAAGGTAAGCCCCTACACTGGACGAACTCGCGAACCGGTCTGGTGTGTCGATGACACTGATATAGGCCAATGCGACCAGAGAGCCGACGCCAGGAGCCGTCATGAGCCGCCGAGCCGCTTGGTCCTGGCGCGCCAAGCCCATAAGGCGACGGGAGAGGATGCCGATTTGCCGGCTGACCTCCTGCAAGGCGCTCAGAAGTGCCTCAACCGCATCCTTCAGTGGCCCATCGGCCACCAACTCACGCACGCCGTCGATGAAGGGCTGACGGCCTCCCTTGCCGGCCACCAAGCCGTAGGGCTTGAGCATGCCTCGGATCTGGTTGATCAGGTCCACGTGCACCTCCACTAAGGGAGCACGTGAGCTGAGGAAGCTACGGATCACTTGGCTGTCCAGGCTCTTGACGGTGACTTCCCGGTACCAGCCGGTGCGCACGATCTGAGCCAGCCCAAGCGCATCATTGGGATCGGTCTTGTTCACCTGCAGCGACAGCGCTGCCTTGGCATGGCGCGCATCGAGGCAAATCACAGGCAAGCCGCGCTTCCTCAAGTCATGCCAGTGCCAGGTCGACAAAGGGCCGCTTTCCAGGCCAATCCGCTCCACATGCGGGGCTCTAGCTTTAACGACGGCCGCGATGGCTTCTGGCGTCGAGGCGCACTTACCACGCCAGAGCGCCTTTCCATGCTCGTCAACAATGCAGACGGCTGTCTGCTCCAGCGATACATCCAACCCGACATACTGCTTCATGAGGATACTCCCCGTTGGCTTCCAGTTTGGGCCTGATCACATCAGACCTTACTTTGCCGTCGAAGGGCACCAGGCCCGGAATAACCCCATGTTGCATTAATTTCGTGAGACACAAGGCAGAGCATGTTTGCTGGTTCGACTTGCTACCCGATCTTGTGAGCTGATAAGTCAAAGGAACAGAGCCCTCTGAGCGGTATAATGCGTCGTCATCGAGTAGTCTTTGGCAGGGCCGCGAACCACATGGCGAACAACAAAGGAACCTTCTGTATGGAAGTCGTACCGGCTTTGATAGTGGTCGGCCCCGCAGATGTGGAGGGCCACCCCGGCCCAAATCTGGTTCTCTTCGTGGAGAGCAATGCGGTGGAAAACTCGGGGCGGATCTTCGGCATAGAGCACCGTAAAGCCAGCAAGAGATTTCTCAAAGTGATAGCGACGCGTCGCCTTGAGGATCTGTCCGTCAGGGAGATGAAGCCATCCTTGCTCTAGGTAAGAGAGACGCCCGTCTCTGCCGCTTGTAAGGGCCGCGCTGCCACTCACTGTTCCATAAGGTATGATATGCCGCTTAAAGCGCCATACCCCGGCCAGCCGTCCAAAGACCTCATCACGAGCGCCCCATAATCCGACTTCACGGCCCAGCGCCGCGCTCATAGTTTGCCGCTCCGAAATGTCTATGAAACCGGGCGCGTTGCGGCATGAGGATCAGCCAACGGACTACTTGAGCGGTATCGGTCCAGCATGCCTTGCCTATTCTCAACCGCTTCTGGAGAATGCTATCGGTGGCGTTTGAGAATCGACATTGGGGCGAATCTTAGATCACGAAACAGCCGTTTCGCGCGCCGTTCTGCGCTTGTCGCAGAAGACCTGAATTGTGAATTGTTATTTACATTCTTGGGTATGAATAGATTTCGAGTCAAATCGCGTGGGATCGAATTCGGCACTGTCAAATCCCTCTCTTAGCCAAGCCCTGGGTATGTTTCACGAACATACCGCACGCCGGCAAACCTGTTCATAGAACACAGAGGTGCGTAGGCGCAATGCGCCATCCGAAATAGCTGCCCACAGTTGCATCACAATGTGGCGCGGCATAACTCCGGCGTCAGGTAGTAAGGGCCGCCGAACACAGCGCAAGGCTATGTTGAGGTTAAGACATTCCCTTTCTATTTATTGTGCCCCATCCTTGAGGACGGGTGCTGTGAATGCGCCGGGTCGTAGATTGCAATCACGTAATCGATGGCAAAGTCTGGGAACTGGTGCTCAGAATCGGGCCATCAATATTCTTACAGAAGGTTGGTGTTTTTCTGCTACGGAGGCCGAAACGAGCGGCGCCGCTTGCCCGCGCTAGTGGGTCCAGTCGGACGAAACTACACAACCAATGGCACTATGCCTTCGGATGAGGCGCCCACACCTTGATGTGATTGCCGTCATGTATCATGTCCGCATACATTCGAAAGTGCGACATGGCGATGGGCTTGCTGTCCTGTTGGCCTCGTTGCGTTTCCTCCCCCAAACTTGGGCTGCTGGCAACAGTAGCCCATTTCTTTGACCCGGGGATGAAGGCGGCCAGACATCTTTCAGGGCTTCACCGCGTAAACAACATCATGTCAGCGGGATTGCGGTCGTCTCTTTGCCTCGACTTCAGCGACTATGCGTTTCTCGCCGGCAGGAATGAAGGTGCTGTCGTAGCCGAAGCCTTCGCCTCGCACCGCAGTTGCAAGACCCCCCTCAGCCGTACAGTGGGCATGTTCCACGTGGCTCTGTTGCGTCAACTTATCAACCCACAAGATCTGCTAGCAAGTCGAAGCAGCAAACATGCTCTGCCTTGTGTCTCACGAAGCTAATGCAACAGAGCCCGCCCGGACGCGGTCACGGCGATGACCGACCGTGACCTTGGCGGCAAGGTTCGACAGATAGAGCGCTTCCTCAACGGCCGTGCTGCCGCCGCCGACCACCACAACTTCCTTATTGCGGTAGAAGAAGCCGTCACAGGTCGCGCACGCTGAAACCCCGTACCCGTTGAAGATCCCTTCCGACGGCAATTTGAGGCAGCGCGCCTGCGCCCCCGTTGCGACGATGAGGGCGTCAGCGATGTACGTGTCGCCGGAGTCGCCCACGGCTCGGAATGGACGCTTGGAGAAATCAACGGATTTGATGGTGTCATACACCTGAGTGGTGCCGACATTCTCCGCCTGCTGCCACATCTGCTCCACCAACAGCGGCTTGCGGTTGGCGCGGGCCGCGTAGATGGAGGCGGTGTAACCGGCAGGTCCGGCCTCGATGATCAGGACCTCGGTGCGACGTATGGTCTTAGCGTAATCCGAAAAATCGTCGATAGCGGATGCAAGCACCCTTCGGAAAGCACGGGAGCCGCTGCTTCCGCATGCGAGGATCTACGCGGCGGTATCAACGTCGTAGCGGGAGATGCCGAGATCGTCGAGCTCACGATCGCTGAACTGCCTCAGTTCGCGGATAGTCTCGCGATAGCGCCGATAAGCGCGGAGCTTGGACAAGATGAAGGCGACGAACATGGGAATTCTCCTGGTGGCGACAACCATGATCACACCTCCTTGCCTACAGGCCCAAGCAGCGCCAGAAGCGACGGCCAGCTCTGGCGAATGTCCTGGCGATAGGCTTCATCCCCGCTAGACCGCTGCAATTGCGGATTGGCAAGCCACGCGGATTGCTGCGGGCTGAGCAGGTCCGGAAGCGAACTACGATAGGGCACGGCCAGGTTGATCCGCGTACGCTGAGCCGGCGTTAGAGGCAGATGGCGGGCCGCATTCTTGCGCAAGTAGAACTGCGGTTCACGGTCAAGCTCGAAACCGCTGCTTTCGATCGGACCGAATCCTTCCGCACGGGCATAAGCATCTAGATCGGATCTCGAGACCTCCCGCGGATCGAAACGCACCTGTACCACCTCCTCGCCATCGACCCATCCGGCATCGGTCGTGATTACCGCTGGATGCTGGGCAAGGCTCGTTTCGCCCGACCAGAAGCATGGCGTCCTGTAGGTGACACATGTGCTGAGGCCATACTCGACCAGGAGGTCGCGCCCTAGCAGCCGGAAGTATCCGGGGACATTGTCGCCGAGCACCTTGAGAACAGCGGTAATTTTTTCGTGGAGCGCCAGCGCGTCGTAGCGATCCGCCAGCTTCGACAGGAGCTCGGTTCCATCAGGCCCCTGAAACCGCACGACGGGATTGTTCCACGATGGCTCGTTGTACCGGCGCAGGAGTTCGGCGTCTGCGCCGGGATGATTGTTGAAGATCGCCACGGGCACGAACCGATCGGCGATCAGTTCCACCATTAGCGGATGCGTGAGAACGTCCTGCCCAAAGCGCACGCACGTCGAACACCCGGGCACTTCCTGAAACAACAGCAACACCGGTTTGCCTTGATCGGCCGCGAGCGCCAAGGCGCGGTCGTGATCGCGCAGCCACTTGATATCGCCGAGCTCACGATGCTCGCGGAAGGAAATCCCATTTTTCTGCAAGCCCATAATATTGCTCCGCCAATACACAGTACAACAAGCGTGGCCCCTCTCTGCCCCATGACGTTTGCTTCCGGCAAACAGGGTTCGACCCGAGCGGCATCTGCTTGAGGCCTACGGCACGACGCATTTGTTGATACTCAGCGCGGCCGAGCGGCTTGTCGCAGGATCCACGATCTCTTCTCGGCAGCGGCAATATATCCGTCTAAAAGACTTGCCGTGGCAATATCCTCCAGTTCGCCGCAGAGCTTGTGGACCTTTCGCATCGAGGTCGCCAGTGCATTGTTGTCTTCCATGAGCTCCGCGAGCATTGCATCCGCCGCCACGTCCTTGGCTTCGTTGTCCGCGATGGTGCTCAATCGCGCCGCCTGCCCCAGGGAACGGATGGTCGTGCTTCCGGTCGCACGGACACGCTCTGCGAGCGGGTCTATTATCCCGAGAATGTCACACGCCTGCTCGTCCAGCATGAGGTGGTAATCCCTGAAGTGCGGTCCGCTAACATGCCAGTGGAAGTTCTTGGTCTTCAGGTAGAGCGACAGAGTGTCTGCAAGGACTTGGTTGATCCTCCCGGCGAGGGTTGTGGCCGAATTCCGCTCCTGCCGCACGTCTTGTTCACCGTTCGGTAGTTCTTTGACGTTTGTCGTCATGTTGGTCGTCCTTTCAGTTTGTGCATATGTTGTCGTTCTGATCGACAGATTAAGGGCTGATTTCGCTCCACCTGTGAGGACTGTCCGGTCATCTCCCCTGAAGAGGTAAGTAGTATCTGCGGTCACTCGCGACGATCGGCTGGTCACCGTCGGAAGCGTCACATGATCCATTGTGCTCATCGCAGTAGCCGCTGGCGACAACTCGAACTTATTCAATCGGATCGTGAACGAGGTGAGCCGCGCCCCGACGGGAGAGGAATGAGGCCAGACCTCCTGAGACGAGAATAGATCCTCAGGCGAGTCTCGGCGTGTATCGGCCGCTGAATGTGGTCCCTCGACTTGAGTCGGCGAATCTGATCCCAACGGCCCCGCCATCAGGACCGACGATCCAGGAAACATCGTAGGTAGTGTACTCCGACGGCGGCCAAAACGACTGGAACCGCCCGTCATCGTCCACTTTCCATTCTCCAGACGACCGGATCCCCATCTCGGTGTATACGGTGCGCCCGTCGGGGGTGAACACCTGCGTGGCGCCGTTGGCATATGTAAGCGGCGCTCGAGTCAGCGCGGCGGCAATGTCGGCCGGGTTGATACGGTCGCCGTCGTTAACAGCGGGTAATTCTGTAGGGGACATCTCTTCGTTCTTTCGAGTGGGTGTCTGTCGGGCGCTCGCGCGCCGACCAAAGGATGCGAACCACAGGTGGCTCGGCGGATTTGGCCAGGCGAGAGTTTCAACTTTTGCAGGATGGGTCCACGTGTTCAATCTAGAGGCTGTTATCCTTTTTATAGCGACTGGTAATTGGCCCATGACGAAGAAGGGGAATCCCGTCGAAAGGTGAACCGCACGGCCGGCGCCTGGTCGAGCCAGCTTTATGAACGCGAAGCTATCGACGTTGCTTTCCGACGCATCGATTCAATAGCCAGAGGTCATTGGACCGTGGAGGTTCGCGTTTCTAATCTTAGGTTGCGTGCAAAGGACAGCCCAAGATGAAGAATTACAGCAAAAATCCCGAGGCGGTACCGAAGCTTAAACCTTAACAGTATGTCGTCACTCAGGATCAGCGTGCTGAGCGCTCATTCCAGAACGAATACTCGGACAGCAGGTAACCGAGGCTCTACGTGGAAATGACGCCCGATGAGCCGCTATTCGCGTCTGCCGCTAAGTTCGACAGCGGCATCGGTTGGCCGGACCCCGCAAACTCAGAACTACTCGCACCTCGCCAACAAGACGGGGCGGCAGAACATCACCGAGGCGCTGATCACCGTGCGTGGCCAGTCCCCTGTGGAGGCGATCGGACCGCCAGATGCGCTCCTGTGTGAGACCGGCCTACTGGACAAGGCCGAGTGCTATCCCGCCACGGCTTCCGCCGGACAGGAGCAGCGGATCGGTATCGGCCGTGCGGTGGCGCTGGACGCGGGTCCAATGTTGTTCGATGAACCCGCCTCAGCGCTCGATCCAGAATGGGTGGGCGAAGTACCGTATCTGATGCTTCGCCGAAGGCGGTCAGACCATGCTGGTCGTGCCTCATGAGATGCAGTTCGCTCGTGACATCGCGAACCGCGCGATCTTCATGGATATTGGTCGCCAAGAGCATTTTTTTCGGGACGTACTAGGAGCCGCGCAGCCGTGAGTTTCTGTGGGGGCTTCCTGAAGCATCACAATCTAGAGCTCATATCAACGAAGGGAACGAGAAATGGTAATTGCGAGATGGAACGGCACGGTGATAGCGGAATCGGACAAGACCGTTGTCGTGGAAGGCAACCACTACTTTCCGCCTGAGGCCGTCAAGACGCAGTACCTAAAGTCGAGCGACACCACCAGCCGATGTCCGTGGAAAGGTGTTGCGAACTACTATTCACTCATCGTGGATGGCAAGATGAACGAAGACGCAGCATGGTTTTATGCGTACCCCTCAGACGCTGCGTCCGCAATTAAGGGCCACATCGCATTCTGGAAGGGTGTAGAGGTAACCTGATGCGGGGGCATGATCGGGCCAATCCGGACCCCATAGGCTTCTCACGAGTATTCTAATCTCCTGCGCCTGTGCGCGTCCTAATGATCTTCATGGAGGTGGTGTAACATAGGGCGGTGTCTATCCTCGTGAGGAGGTGCGCCATGGATGAGGACGTGTGGCGGCCCACGCATTTGGCATCCGAGCAGATGGAGGAGCAGCGTCTTGCAGGCGCGACGCTGTTGCGCCAGGGACAGCTCTCCCAAGCCGAGACCGCCCGGCAGCTGGGGGTGGGCCGCCCCGGTGTCTGCCGCTGGGCCGCCACCCTCGCCCAGGAGGGCCCGCACGGCCTGCAAGCTCGACCCATTCCAGGACAACTCTCCCGCTTGGATGAGAAGGCCTGAATCCGCTTGGGCCGGCTCCTCGACTGAGGTGCCGTGGCGGCGGGCTTTGCCACCGAGCGCTGGACCCTCGCACGCATCGCTGCTCTGATCGAGCGCGAGTTCGGGGTGCACTATCATCCGCGCTCCCTGGAGCGGCCGCTCAAGGCGCATGGGTTCAGCGTGCAGCGTCCCGCCACCCGGGCCAAGGAGCGCGATGAACTCGTGATCGCGGTCTGGCCCAAGCGGGAATGCCAGCCTATTCGCCAGAGCGCAACCCGGAGAAGCAATGCAATGCCCTCGTCAAATGCGCCATGGCGAACGCTCTGCCCGGGTCAGTCGCTGATCTGCACCGTCTGGCCCGCCGTGAATTCTGTCGCTTGCAAGGTCAACCCGAGATGATTGTCAGCTTCTTTCGGCACGCAGGCCTCTCTGTTGCAAGCCTTCCGTGAAGATCATTAGGTCAACGATCCAACACTTCTCGCCACCTGCTCCGCTTTGATGGCACTGATTTCATAGCCTATGGTCATTGGATCATGAGCCTTCGCCGCTCTACCTCTCCTGCAGCGTGGAAGAGGTCTGAAGATGAGGACGTACGGGAAGCCTGTTCACTTTCGTGACCAATTACCGTCGCCGCTTTTGGGGTGGCAATTGTCAGGTACTCGCGAGGTCGAGCGATCCCGGGAGGCACAGGCCGGCAACACGTCTCGCGATCACCATCCCCTCACACTGATACAATTACTTCATTCTCTCTTAGCTGGACTTTGGCCTTTTTTGAGGGCGCCGGAGGATCAGACGTGGATCCAAAACGCACGCTCTGAAGCGATGTAGTCCAAGGCCCGCTCCAGGGTCATGGTGGGCGTGCCGAATGGGCCAGGAGCCTTCCACCGCTCACCGTTCCACCACAGCACCTGAACCTTCTCGGGATCGTCGGTCGGGCGCAGCCGTGCGACAGGCGCTCCGGTGCGCCGGCTCAGCAGCGAGTAGCCGCCGCCGCGCTTCTCCACCACCAGTTCGTGCGCCTGGCAGAAGGCTTCGAGCCCCTCCAGGATGAGATCGCGTTCGGGCATGGGCCGGCCATCTCCGCGGTCGGGCGTTGATCTGTCGGTCATCTCATCCGTCAGAGCGCGCTATGATAGCTCCCGCACCCGCTCCTGTCCTCCTCCGGTGGTTCGCCCCCTTTGCGAGCGCCTTCACCGCGCCGACCTTGCGCGGCGTGCTCGTGCTGATCGCCGGCGCCATCCTGGCCCCCGGGCGGCGGACCGTCACGGCCGCCCTGAGCATCCTGGGCCTGCGCGAGATTGCCACCTTCACCACCTTCCATCGCGTGCTCAACCGCAACCGGTGGGCGCCGCGCGATCTCGCGGGTCGGCTGCTGCATCAGCTCATTGCGGCCTTCGTGCCTGAGGGGCCGGTGGTGATGGCCATTGACGAGACCATTGAGCGCCGCTGGGGCGCCAAGATCAGGGCCCGCGGCATCTATCGCGATCCGATCCGGTCCAGCCATGGTCATTTCGTCAAAGCCTCAGGATTGCGCTGGATCAGCCTGATGCTGCTGGCGCCGATCCCCTGGGCTGGGCGGGTCTGGGCGCTGCCGTTCCTGACGGTTCTCGCGCCCTCGGAACGCTCTGCCCTTGAGAGCGGACGGCGGCACAAGCTGCTGACGGACTGGGCGCGCCAGATGCTGCTGCAGGTCGCCCGCTGGCTGCCTGAGCAACAGGTCGTCGTTGTCGCTGATATGAGCTATGCGGCCATCGAACTGCTTGAAGCGGTGCGGCGGCACCTGACGGTGATCACCCGCCTGCGGCTCGATGCGCGCCTGTTCGATCCGCCCCCGGCACGCCAGCCCGGCCAAAAGGGGCGGCCGCGGGTCTCAGGCGCTCGTCAGCCCACCCTGACGCAGCGGCTGACCAACCCTGCGACCCGGTGGCGGCAGGTCACCGTGACGAACTGGTACGGGGAACAGGACCGGCGGCTTGCGATCGCGTCCGGCACGGCGCTGTGGTACCACCCGGGCAAGAGTGTGCCGATCCGCTGGGTGCTGGTGCGAGACCTCGCGGGGGAGGTCGAGCCCCAGGCTCTGCTGTGCACGGATCTGGCAGCCGATCCAGTTGAGGTGCTCACTTGGTTTGTGCGGCGCTGGTCGGTGGAGGTGACGTTTGCGGAGGTGCGCCGCCATCTCGGCGTGGAAACGCAACGCCAGTGGTCGGACAGGGCGATCGCCCGCACCACCCCAGCGTTGCTCGGCCTGTTCTCGTTGGTGACGATGTGGGCGGATGAGGTTCTCAACGAAGGCTGGAAGCCACGATGCGCCGCTTGGTATGTGAAATCTCACCCGACCTTCAGCGATGCTCTGGCGGTTGTGCGTGCCAAACTGTGGGGCGCCAGTTTTGACATGTCCCGGCAGGACCGGGAGCAGGTGAAAATCCCACGGGCGCTGCTCAACCGCCTCACAGAAGCCGCATGCTTCCCCGCCTGAAAGTGCCAAACTCCAGCTTAGTGCGTAAGCCTAACCCGCATTGGTCCGCGATGGCTTGCAGATCGACGTCTGCGGCGACGGCCGTCCGACGTCTTTGCCCCTAACATGGAATCTTGCCAATGAGATCGGATTACTGACCTTGTCGTCATGCCGTTTCGGCAGGCGGTTCCATCACGCCGTTTTCTCTTCGCTTTCGGCTTACACCCCCGCGACCAGAAGGCTCCGCGCGATCGGACAACCCCTGTCGAACAAACTGCGGAACGCCTCCGACATCATCGTTGGGGTGCACGATAACGATCACAGATCAAAAATGGTCCCTCCACGGCGCTGGGCCAGTCGAATGCAGTAGAACGACTTGCTCGATATTTTGACGCCAGCGACGCTCGGCCGGCTCATTGCGCTCTATGAGCACAGCGTGTTTACACAAGGAGCGATCTGGGGGATTGATTCGTTCGACCAGTGGAGCGTGGAGCTCGGTAAAGCGCTCGCGCAGCAGATCATTCCCCAGCTCGAGAGCGCGACGGGGCCCGAGCTTCAACATGACAGCTCCACCAACGCGCTGATCCGGCGCGACCGGAAGCTGAAAGGCATCGTTCGATGACGATGCTCAAAGGGGATAAGCCGGCCGATACTCGAGTAAAACTTCCGCCACTGGCGGGCGCCGTGCGCCGTTCACTGCGCTTTCGCCGGTTCACCCATGCAGCTTGGCTCCGGAGGGCTTCCACATGCAGCTCAGGACGATCGGTCTTGGCCGGATTGGAGCAGATATAGCCGGCCATCTTCGGAACGGCAGCCACGAGTGCGTTGTATACGACAGGTTATGGGCAGCGGTTCAGATGCTCGTCGAAGAACGCGCCGTCGGCGCTGTCTCGCTTGAGGAACACGCGCGGCCGTTGACGAAACCGCGCCTAACCTGGATGACGGTAACGGCCGGAGCGGCCGATGAAAGCATCTCGACCCTGTGGCCGCATCCTAAGCAGGGCAAAATTCTGATCGACAGCGGAAAGTCCTACCACACCGATGATGGGCGGTGGACGGCGGCAATGGAGCCGCCGATTCCATTTGACGCGGATACCGTCAGGGCAAAGAAGGCCGAGATCATCAAGGCGATCCGGCCGATTGGCGAAGCAGAAGCGTCGCGTAACGCCGTACGCCGCCAATGCGGAGCCGATTCGGTTGCAAACAATCCGGCTGCTTATCGACACGAGCCCGGCGGAGCGCCCGACTCGATTACTGAGACCTTCGTCGGCTGCAAGCTCAACGTGTATAGCTGGCGCTGCGTCCGTCTATCTTCGCACCGGCGAATACAGGAGGCGGCGGAAAACGAAAATCGCGATCTGGTTTTGGCAAGCCCCTTGCTCCTTGTTTCGCGACACAGATGTCGAGCGAATGTATTCTGACTGGATGATTCTACACATCCAGCCTGGTGAAGGCGTCGCGCTGGACCTCGCGCCCAAGCGCTCCAGCCCGTCCGTTGGCCCGGGTAATGTCAAGCTCGAATTCGCCTATGCCGACTCTTTCAGAGCGATTTGTGCCGCCGGATACGAGACGCTGATCTACGACTGCCAGATTGGCGATGCTACCCTGTTCCAACGACAACAATATCGAGGTCGGCTGATGAGCGGCCCAGCCGATAAACGACGCGGGGGCGGGCGAAGCTTCGCTCCACGTTCCACAGTGTGCCGCCGGCAGCAGTGGTCTGGCCTCAGCGGACGAACTGCTCGTTCGAGACGATCGCGTGTGGCGACCCGTTAATTGATTGGAAGAAAGGAAACCACCGGTGGGCGAGAAGCGTAAGATTTCCCTGGTCATCGCTGATGTCGATGGCACCCTTGTCACGGAACAGAAAGTTCTGACGAACCGCGCGCAGGCCGCCGTTCAGGCGCTCCGTGGGCACGGCGTCCGCTTTGCGATTACCAGTGGCCGGCCGCCACGTGGCATGGCGATGTTACTCGGGCCGCTGGCGCTCGACACGCCTATCGAGGGCTTCAACGGTGGGATCTTCGTCAGCCCTGACATGACAGTCATGGAGGAGCACCTGCTCGCCCCCGACACGGCGCGCCATGCGTTCGATCTCATCCGAGCGCGCGGCATGGACGCCTGGGTCTATACCAGCGACCAGTGGCTCATTCGCGATCGCGAGGCGCCGCACGTCGCGCGGGAGGAGTGGACGGTCAAGTTTCCGCCGACGATCGTCGACGATTTCGACGAGGCGCTGCACCGCGCCGTGAAGGTCGTTGGCGTGAGCGACGATTTTGACCGCCTCGCATGCGTCGAGAAGGAGGTGCAAGTTGCGCTCGGCGCATTGGCGTCGGGCGCCCGCTCGCAGCCCTACTATCTCGACGTCACGCATCCGATGGCAAACAAAGGGGCCGTGGTCGAGACGCTATCAAAGTTGCTCTCCATCCCAACGGCAGAAATCGCCGCCATCGGCGATCAGCCGAATGACGTGCTGATGTTCCGCAAGAGCGGCTTCAGTATTGCCATGGGCAACGCCGGGCCGGACGTAAAAAAGCAAGCGCACGCCGTCACCAATTCCTACAACGACGAAGGCTTCGCCAAGGCGATCGAGCAGCTCATCCTGAATCTGGCGCGAGCCGAGGACGCGCGATGATGTCGATCCTCGTGGCGCCCTCGATCTGCACCGACGCTTGCTGCCGGCTCAACGAAGAGATCGCCGACGCGAGGCTCGCCGTCGCCATCTTCGGGTACGCCGATGCGACCAGCGCCATCGGTGACGAGCGTTCTCCGGGATCGGGAAAGGACCACCTATGACCGCGTTTTCCACGGCCACGGTTGAAGTGTTAGCCGATGCCGAGGCTCTGGCGCGCCGCGCAGCCGACTGGCTCCTGGCCGCCGCACTGGCGAAGCAGGATGCCTTCACGATTGCCCTTTCCGGGGGCTCGACCCCGCGCCGGCTCTATGAGTTGCTAGCGGCACCTCCCTACTACGACGCCTTTCCGTGGAGTCGGACGCACTGGTTTTGGGGCGATGAGCGCTTCGTGCCGCACGACAGTGCCCAGAGCAACTTCCGGATGGCGTGCGAGACCCTTCTATCCCGGATGCCCATTCCCGCCGCCAACGTTCATCCTGTTCCGACCAAAGGTCTGACGCCCGAGGAAGCCGCGGTCGAGTACGAGTGCACCCTCCAGTCCTTTTATGGCGCGACAGTGCTGACACCGAAGCGGCCTCTGTTCGACGTGGTCCTCCTAGGCCTGGGAGCAGAGGGTCACATAGCATCGCTCTTCCCCGGCACGGCAATTCTCGAAGAGCGCCGGCGATGGGTCGCCTCGGTCGTCGGGGCTAAGCCCGAGCCGCGCATTTCTCTCACCTATCCGGCGCTCAACAGCAGCCGACAGGTCGCATTTCTGGCTGCCGGCGAATCGAAGCGCGAGGTTCTTGACCGGCTCTTCCGGGGCGATACTTCATTACCGGCGGCTCGGCTGCGGCCGCGAGGTGAACTCCGCTTCTTCCTCGATCGCGCCGCGACCCCGGCACATCACCCGTGACGCTTCCCGTTACGGGCCTACGCGGTGCGATGAAACATCCTGCGTTCGAAGACCCTACCTCTTCGGCGCGCCCGAAGTGGCGCTGGCCGACATTGTTGGTGAAACGAACCGCTTCTGTAACATCTCGGCGTTATAGTAGTGTCGCTTAGGCTCTGACATTCTCCTCGTGCCCTCGTCACACGATTCCCCAAGCCCGATACCGTGTTCGACTTGTAAGTTCGCGTGTGAGCGCGCCACCTAACTGCGCCAGCATCAGGTTGACGGCCTTCGAGGTCACTTTCAGCAGTTTGGCCGTGAGCGGAACCCTCACAAATGGGCGCGGCAGGAACAAGTCCACCAATTACGGCAACTTTGAATTGTTGCGCGGTTGTGCGGTGACACGGCCCATCAGCTCGCGAGCCAGTGTGAGCCGATCCACATCCTTGTGAGCGATCACAAGCGCCTCTTCCAACATGTGACAAAAGCCTTCCAGCTTCTCCTCGGCCCCTTCCCTTTCCTGCCCTGCGGCCGGAACTTCGATTGCTTGAACCCGGCAGCCAGCGGCAGCAAATGCGAGGTCTACCCTCGCGCCCGGAGGATGGCGGCCGCCATGACCAGCCCGAGCCACGGCAGGCGGGATAGAGGTTGAGATCCAGCCATGCATTCCAGGCCACTGCCGCTGCCGCGATCGCCGGCCAGTGGCTGGTCCGCTTGACCAGATCGAGCCAAAGGTCCTCCGCCTCCGCCTCATCTTGATCCGGGTCGTACACGAGGTGGGAGCGGCTCTTAGGGAGCGGGGTCTCGCCGGCGAGCACCTTACTGGCCCGGTCGAGCAAAGCGTCGATCTCGGCGAAGTGCGCCTTCCATGGATCGGCGTCATTGGCAAACTGCGGGTACGACCGGGACGGCGCTCAAGCGCCGGCGACCGACACGGCCGATCGATAGACCTCTCCCTTGGGTAGGAGTGCCCAGGCGATCCGGGCCGTCTTGTTGGCCAGAGCTACCGAGACCAGCCGCACTGGCCTTTTGCTCAGGAGGCTGTTGATCCAAGCTGCGTCCGCCGCGGTCTTCGTACGGGTGTAGCGAATAACGGCGGTGGCGCCGACCACCACAGCAGCGTTCGCAGGTAGCCATCGCCATCTTGGAGATCCGCCCCAACCACTCCTAGTCGCTAGACGAGTTCGGCCGCGGCGTTAGTCCCAGCCAAGCCGCAAACTCCCGGCCGAAGCGGAAGAGGGATGGATCTGTCACTGTCGTTGCGATGCTCATAGCGGTGATAAAGCCCACGCCTGGGATCGTCTCGAGCCTGCGGCTCTCCTGGCGCTATCGATGCCAAGCCAGGAGTCCGGCCTCAAGCGCATGGATCCGCGGCTGCAGATCCACCACTTCAGTCCCCATTGTCGCACGGTTTCATGGCTGACCAGGATGCCGCAGGCGGCCAGCATTTCCTCGACCACCCGCAGACTGAGCGGGAACTGAAAATAGAGCCAGACAGCATGGCTGATCACTTCAGCCGGAAAGCGATGGCGGGCATAGCGAGAATGACGGGTCTCCTTCGTCCCTCACCTATGGCTCCCGGTGGTCACCACCGGGTTAACCTAACGATGCCGGTTCTCCAGGTCGGCCGCGCTGGCATCGACAATCTCGAGCTCAATCCCGGGGTGTCGCGCCTGGAGACCGCTGACGAGGTCGACGAGTTCATCCGGCTGGATCGTGCACATCACTCCGAGCTTCAAGGTGGTTTTCTTCAACTTGGCGAAGTTGAAGGCCTGCTGTTTGGCTGCCTCTGCCTGGCCATGGACCTGCTCGAGATGCGGCTTCACCATCCACCCGAGCTCCGACAGGTGGGTGTTGTTCCGCTCCCGATGGAACAGAACGCCCCCAAGTTCCTCCTCGAGCAGCTTGATCGCTCGGGTCAGGGAGGGCTGGGCGACATTGCAGCGCTCGGCTGCCCGCGTGAAGTTGAGATCTTCGCAAACGGCGAGGAAGTACCGGATCTGGTGCATCTCCATGAGATCCTCTCCATTGGCTGATCGATGGCATTCTCAGGCTACCGCGGATCAGCCCGCTGCGGTGATAGCTTCTGGTTATGGAATCGAGGCTCACTCGCCATTTCCAATCTGTCCGGGCCTGACCGACCATGAAGCTACCGCATTGCGCTGGCTCCACTTGGGTGCCTCTGTCGCTAGGCACTTTGTCGTGATATTCCTGATTTTGGAGCCGCTATAGCCATCTTGACGTGAGACTCTGAGGCTTGAAATCTCAAGTTAAGTGCCAATGTAAGGCCGCTTCGGGAATCTCCTTGCCCTCCTCCATTCCGGCTAACGTGATGATCTTCTTGGCATTGATGCACGATTGAACACTCTGATCGTTTCTTGATCAGCCGGGCTCAAACCATTCCAAATTTAAGCAACGTTTGTGGACCGGAATCTCACGTTAACTGCCCAAAGCCGACGAGAATCTCAGATTAAGTGCCCAAACATTTGTCTCAGCACCCAAGCTAAAGCACTTAAATGATTAGATCGCCTGTCTCAGGCCAAAATGCCCAGTGACACTACTGGTGAAGTCCGACTAAGTGGTGCATCCGGTATGTGGAGGGTGACACTCCTCCGCATGCATGAGGAGGCTGCCCGTTTACGGCTAGCTGACCTGACCGGCAACCACGGCAAAGACCTCGTGCTCTCCGTCCAACCCTTTGAGCTCGAAACGGCCTAGAGTTCGGGTGCGCGTGCCTGGTAGGGCGGAGGCGAAGGTCCCGGAGCACACAATCGTCTCGCCGCTCGCCTTGGCGATCCCCTCCAACCGGCTGACCATGTTCACCGCCGGCCCGACCACGGTAAAGTCCAAGCGGTCGAGGCTGCCGATATTGCCGTACATCACCGATCCCACGTGCAACGCCGCGACGAAGGGCGGCAGATCGCTGGCGCGGGCTGTCGCGATCGCATGCGACACGGCCCGCACAGCCGCCGCACACGCTGTCCAGCGGCCGTTCTCGCCCACCCGGAAGATCGACAGGACACCGTCTCCCAGGAACTTGAGTACGTCGCCGCCCTCCGCTCGCACGGCATCCGCCACGGCTTCGAAATAGCGCCCCAGCGTGATCAGGAGTTGCGGCGGTGATGACGTGAGCGAGAGGCGCGTGAACCCGCGCATATCCGTGAGCAGGATGGCCGCTTTGGTCTCGACGATATCGCCGCGGCGGATCGCGCCGGCTTGCACGCGCGCTGCCGGGCCCTCGCCCAGGAAGGTCGCCAGCAGGCTTGCAGTCGAGCGGCGCATGGCGATGGCTTCCAACGCGGCCGAGAGGGGAACAGCGAGGTCCTTGATCAGAGCGATGTGGCGCTCGGCAAACCCGCTGGCGTTCCGCGTGGCGAACATCGCCCCCTGGACAACCCCGTTGCCGAAGGCCACCGGCACCGCGAGATAGTCTGTAAAGCCGGCACTCGCCAACTCATGGAGGACGGTGTGATCCTCCGGATCAAGTTGATCTAGCTGCCGCCGGAGCCAGGTCCCGGTCTCGATGACATGCTGGGCCGGGCTGCCGACATAGGTAGCGGTATCGAGGTAGGCATGTGGGATGGTGAAAATCTTAGCCTCCATCCCCGGCTCCCAGAGGATGCCCCAGGCGGTCAGCAGCGGGTTGTCGACCCGCATTGCGATGCGCAGCCGGTGCAGCGGAACGCCCATCGCGGTCAACCGCTGTGCCAACCCGGAGGTCACCGCTACCGCGTCGCCGGTGAGGCGCCCTGGGCCGATCAACCATGCGGCAAGTTCTTCCGTCTTGCGCGCCCAGGCGTCCGAGGCTGTGGTTCCGTGCAGTGGCATCATGGAGCCGATCCTAGACCAAACGTCGGCGCGACGCACCTGCCCTCCCAAGCCGCCGCCGACAACTCATGGCGCGTCCGATCAGCACTCCAGCAGGGTTTAACCGCGTGGCGGGCAAGCGGGGAAATGATCATGAGCCCCTACCAGCTTTGCCGCACCGCGGAGGGGTTCCTCATGGCTGGTGATCGGAACATGGCGCAGGCGCTGCTGGAGGAGGCTTTCACCTCGCAGGAGCAAACCGGCGAGTATTGGATCCATGCCGAGTTGCTACGCCTAAGAGGCGAACTCCGGGCCATGGAGCACAGAGTTGAGCAGGCAGAACAGGATTTTAGCGAGGCTCTCAGCACGGCCCGAGACCAGGGTGCCAGATGGTTCGAACTGCGGGCCGCAACCGGACTCGCCCGCCACTGGCTCGGACTAGGCCGAGGCCAGGCGGCTTATGACCTCCTCAGCACCGTTCTTGACGGCTTCACCGAAGGATTGGGCACGTTTGATTTCCAAGCCGCCAAAGCCCTGCTCGCCCTCTGTCAGGTGGATGGAGAAAGATGATCCTCAAAGAACACCCACATGAGGTGTGGGTTCGGCCCGAGCGCAAGGATGACCTTCAACGTCCGCACCGGGTTCACCCTGAGAAATCGCCTACCCCATTCGGAATGTCTGGTGGCCCTGTCCGTAGCGGCCGTTGGCTCAGACAGACTCTGTGGGCGCGCGATCGTTCCAGAACCCAGCCAAAGGCGGTCTTCCGAAAGCGCACTTGAACATGATCGTGAATGCCGCCAGGTTCTCGTAACCCAGATCCATTGCGAGCGTGGTTCACGTGTTCGCCGGCAGGCAGGCGCGGCATGGCGCACAGCAGACTGGAAGATCGTCTTTCCCGAGCCCCGGGACCAGGTCATCTCCCTGCCGGTTGGTGTCTCCGCTGTTCGCCAGCCAGACAGTTCGCCGATGAGACGGCCTGGGCAGGCTGAACGAGCGAATGAGGCAGGGACTGATCGGTGATCTCCCGGATGATCTTGGCCTTGATAGCCTCGATGAACTGCGCCTTCTCCTGCACCGGAATCAGGAAGGCTCCTGGGCCTCCAATGACACAGTCGCGGAAGTAGAGGTCGAGGTCCTCGATATCCCAGAGGCTGCTGGGCCGCGTCAGCATGATTGGCAGACCGTTGATGGTGACGCCATGCGCCAGTGCCTCGTCACGGGCCTGGGTCACGGTTCGGCCTGTGTTGTTGGCTCCGTCACCCGAGACATCGATCACCTGCCGATCCGCCTGCAGACCGCTCTGACGAAGCTGCCGGACGCCAAAGTCGATGACCCCTGAGATGGACGTGTAGCTCATGCGGTGGACAGGACTCTGCAAGAGCCGCTCCGCAAAGGCCAAGGCATCGGCGGGCTGCTCGATGACGGTCCAGGGGGCGATAATCTCCTGATCGAACGCTCCGGACCACTCGATGTAGACTACGGCGATGCGCCCCAGCATGCCCTGGCGGATCGCCCGATGGACCTCGGGGGACTGGAACGCCTCGGCGAAGCCGTGTCGTTGGAGGTCCTGCTCCTCCGGCTCCATGGAAAACGAGACATCGACTGCCAGCACCAGCGCGAGATCGACCCGGGTTTCGGCCGGAGCCGCTGCCCCGTTCCAGAGCGACATCCCGCCTGCCAGCAGCAGCGCGGTCATGACGTGCGGTAGGTTCAGCATCCCAAGTTCCCGTTCCGCCAGCGTTTCGTCCGGGGTGCTTTCGTACACACTGAACTTGAGCAGCGGCCGAACGGGACAATCCCGGCTTTCGTGTCGATGTCCAAAACGAGCACTCGCGAGATGCGAGAGCTGTCAATCGGCCTACCCTGCTGCCGTCGCAGCGCTGCCCTCAGCGGGCGACGCAATGTGAGGTTCAATGCCCCAGGAGCGCACCGGATCGCCGAGCAGTTCCTCGAGAAAGCGCCCGACGGCAAGCACGTTCTTCTCCCCATTCAGCGGCCCAACGATCTGGACCGCGATAGGAAGGCCATTGGCGCTGGTTCCGACAGGCACGACGAGCGATGGGGAACCCGTGATGTTCGACAGAGCATTGAACTGCGACACAATTCGGCGAACCGGATATTCGACGCCGTCCAGGGCAATCGTCGTGTCCCCGTTGGGATAGGTCGGGCCGACATTGGAGGGCAGCAGCATCACATCGAAGCGCTCGAAGAGCGAGTGCCACTCTCTCCGAAAGTCAGCTTGGGCATTGAGGGCCCGCAGAACATCCATGCCGCTGATCGTCTCGCCCAGGCCCGCCCAGTCGAGGAAAGGGCGACCGTAGAGCGCGCGCCGGTCCCGGTGGCGTTCGTGATAAAGCCAAACTGCCACCGGCATCAGGGTCACGTGCAGGATGTCGGCGACATCGAGGAGCCTTACGAAGCCGAAGTCGATGCGCCGCATTCCAGCGCCGATGAGCGCGTCGCCGGCAGACTGGATGAGCTGGAGTGCCTCCGGAAATCCGAACCCGAACTCCGGGTTTGTCGGAATTCCAAGGCGAAGGTGCCGCGGGTCCGCGGACGCGGCGCTGACGTAATCCTCTGAAGGGCGAGCGAGCGAGTAGGGATCCTCCGGATCCCAACCCGCCATCACGGTGAGCGCCGCGGCGACGTCGAGGACCGAGCGACCGAGCGGACCGACGTCATCGTGCTCGGGGCTGACCGGAATGACCCCGTGACAGGAGACGCGGCCATGAGTGGGCTTCAGACCGACGACCCCACAGACCGCTGCCGGCCTGCGGACCGAGCCGGCCGTGTCAGTGCCGAGCGCTACTGCGCCGAGCCCCGCAGCCGTCGCGGCACTGGCCCCGCTCGACGATGCTCCTGCGTGGTAGCCGATCCGACGAGGGTTCTCGACCCTGCCGAATGGGTTGTCGTGATCGGGCTCGCCGAAGGCGAATTCATGCAGATTGGTCTTCCCCACGATCACCGCACCACCGGCTCGCAGCAATCTCACCACCGTGGCGTCTTCGGTGTCGGGCGAAGCATCCATGAGAACGCGTGAGGCTGCCGTCGTGCGCGAGCCTCGGACCTTCATGATGTCCTTGACTGAGACAGGCACGCCGTGCAGCGGGCCGAGATCGGTGCCGGCCCGAAACATGGCCTCTGCTGCCCGCGCCGCGGCCATCGCTTCCTCAGACAGCACGGTGATGTAAGCCTTCAGGACCGGATTGAGCCGTTCGATCCGGCCGATCGTAGCCTTCGTCATATCGACCGGGGACAGGTGCCCGCTCCGATAGAGCCTGCCAAGTTCGATGGCCCCAAGGGCACAGAGTTCTGCTTCGACGTCGCTCATCGCACAGTCTCCCTGATACAATCGGGCCAGCTTGCCTGTCCGATCTGACATAAACCTGTACCTGTGGCTTTCTGGCCGATCGCGGCGGCGGCGGCAGTCATGGCCCTGGTGATGGAGGCGGCATCATCCTTGGGGATTTCGGCAGTCAGTTCAGCCGCGATGCCGGAACCGGAGAACGCGAACGCAACCGGCGCGGGAGTGCAGAGCCGATTCATGGCTACCCTCCTGTCGTGAGCGACCGGCCGCCCACTCTACCGCTAAAACCCAGATCGCAGAAGGATCAACCAGTGCATCAAGGATATCGTCGGGCAGGTTCTCCTGAACGAGGAACCGGGCGGCGCGAGGCCGCTTAGGCACCCCTGGACTACCTCCTGCGACGAGAGCCGGAGGCGCTCAGCCTCAACCGTCGCCTGCCATGATCGCATCGGTTCCCTGACGCGGGTATCTGTCCTTTACCATCCCGGATGAGCACCAGTCCGGTGCACTCGTCATCATTCCGGTGCCCCACTGGAAGGTTCGCAACACGATGGCGATCATCCGGTTCCGCGACGCGGCGCTGAGCCCTTCTGCACAGCAGTTCCTGAACCTGCTGTGCACCCGCTGGGCTGGCGACGAAATGTGCTGAGGAGAGCACCAACGAGCATCCATGAAATAGACTCCTGAATGTCGCCTTTGGGTCGAGGCCGTGTGAAAACGCTGACGGGCCGCTCTCCGGGGCAATTTTATGTCTTACAGACGCCCGTGGACCGGAAAATCCTCGGTACAAATGGACAAGTTTGTACAGATACTTTGCCGCGATCAGCCTGCTTTGAGTTTTCACACAAGCTTGGTCAGACTGGGTCTTTAGGCGCGGCCATGTAGCGGTCTGCTTACCACGCAAATGCGGGTATTCGATCGTACTTCCGCCTCATGCCGAAGGTGGACCTTCGCTTGCAGGACTTTCCGCTAGGTCTTTGATATACTGGCCGGGCTTACAAGGCGAACGACATTTCAGAACTTCGGGAGGCTATCATGCTTCTCAACCAGGTCCTGCTTCTCGCTGTCAGTTGCCTCTCCTTCATGCCCTTGGGCTATGCTGCTGAACTGGTGAATTTCGAAAGCGCAGCTGTTCCACTGAGCGAATTCCAGCAGAGGCGGGCACAGGCAAAAGGCGAGGTCCTCCAGCCCCCTCGTGGCGATGAGGTCCGAGCATACGTCGTCAAGCCTCCCGGCAACGGTCCGCATCCGACTGTGATTTACCTCCATGACTGCGGCGGCTTGCCGCCTGAGGTGAAGACAAGCGAATTCGGCGCTCAAGGGAGCCTGGCTGAAACCTCACGCGAGGCATTCTGGACCCAGCGCCTTATGTCCTGGGGCTATGTGGTGGTGCTGGTGGACAGCTACGGCTCCCGTGGCACCAAGGACACCTGTGCCGACCCGACCTTCGACGCCACTCGTGTTGCCGATGCCTATGGGGCCCTTGCCTATGTGGCGACGCAACCCTGGGCGGACCCACAGCGCATCGGCCTGCTGGGGTTCCAGACCGGCGATGTCTGGCGGATTCCGGCGCCTGCGGACACCACTGCCTTCATCGTCGGGCCTGAGCGGTTCAAGGCTGCGGTGGCCTTCGTCTATTCCCCACTTTGCGGCATGAAGTCCCGCATGGCGGCTCCAACCCTCGTCATCAATGGGATCACTGCTCCCGATGCCGCTGAGAGATGTCCTCGCGTCACCGCGCAGCAGTCCGCAGGTGGAGCGCCCGCCGAAGAGAGGGTGACCCCCAACCTGTTCAAGAACTTCGAGCCCAACTCGCCCATGCCTGACAAGACGACGTTCTCGGAATGGCTCAGGTCAGAACCCCAGAACGCCGAGATGGCGGCGGCTCAGGTGAAGGATTTCCTCGCTCAGCATCTCAAGCCGTAGTCATTGAACGGAATCGAGGATGAACCAGGCCAACCACTTGAACACCCTTGTCGGGGATGATCAGATCAGTGGCACAGCCATCTTTGACCCTCAGGGCCGGCGGATCGGTGTCCTTCAGCGGCTGTACCGGGAGGCGGAGGGCGGACGCCTCGTCTATGCCGACGTTGCCGTGGGTGGCTTCCTCGGTTTCGGGATGCGCTGCTACGTGTTTCCGTGGGAGAACCTGGCCTTTGATCCTGTGCTGCATGGGTATCGCGTCAGCCAAGCCGAAATGGACCAGATCGCCCGCATTGACAAACCCTACGTTTCGCCCAAGCGGCTCCTTCACGGCAGGTGGTAGGGGTCGGCCCGGCTGGACGTGGTCCTCAAGGACACGGCCCATGGCTTTCATCGGATGGATGGCGCATGGCATGACAGACCCTCCATCAATGCCTTCGCCCGTTGCAGATCGTCGACGTCGAACCCCTCGGTGAACCAGCCATAGATGGGTGCCAGGATGTCATGAGCCTCCGCCTGACACCTGCGCTCGCGCAGCATCTGCGCCAGATCGCAGGCAGCCCGAAGTGCCCACATCCACGCCCCCTGCCCCCGCGCGATCTCCAGGGCCTTGCGGTAGCTCCATTCGGCCTCGTCCGCGCACCGTATATGCAGGAGCAATCCGGCGCGGATGCGGTGCAACTCGGCATCGAAGAACTGACTGCCCGTGTCCTCTGCCCAGACCAGGGACTCCCCGATGACCTGGAGACCCTCCTCGGGCGCCCCCCGGCGGCCATAGGCCCGCGCCAGCACGCCGTCGTGCAGCGGGCGTGCAAAGCCGGGCTGCGGATGCCGGCGCTTGTACTCCATCTGCTCCGGGTCGTCGTGCAGGGCCACCGCCACAAGACGCTCACGCAGAGCCACTTGGTGCCGCAGTCCGGCCAGGCCCCACTCCGTGGCAACGGCCATGGTCGCCTCGTTCGCCTTTCGGACGCTGGCCCAATCATCCATCAGCTCGGCCAGGTGACCTGACAAGTGCACCGCATGAGCGGTGCTCAGGTGATGCCCGCCGCGATAGCCGAGAGCGACGGCCTCGGCCACCGCCTGCCGGGCCTGATCCGGATAGCCCCGGACCCACAACACGCATCCGCCGATCACCAGCAAGTGCGGTCCGGGATCATCAAACTGCTCGATCAGGGCCGCAGGCCAGGGATCCTTCTCGTAAAGGCGCATTCCTCGCTCGAAGTGCTCCTGCGCCTCCACGAACTTGCCGAGCTTGTAGCGCGCGTTCAGCAGCGTCTTGTGACCATCGATCTGGAGAATGCGATCATTCCGAGCATCGCCCAGCGCCAGGAGCTCGATGCCGAGCTTCTCGGCCGTGCGCAGCTCCGCCTTGTTCACATGGAAGAAGAAGAGCCCGACCAGGATCGGGTGCACCAACTGCTCGTCACCCAACTCCCTGCAGAGATCCCGCGCCCGGTACAGCGCGGTCCCGACCTCGGGCGCCGAATAGCCCTTGGCACTGGTGGCGGAGTTTCCCAGGCGCACCTGCAGCCGCAGTTCGTGCTGGTCGCGCAGCCCTGGGTCGGGGATGAGGCTGACCATATCGAGACCTCGAATGCAGTGCGCGATCGCCTCCTGATGTGCCTGCCGGCGCGCGGCATCATCCGCGGCACGCTGCCAGTAAGGAACGGCGCGCCCAGCAAGCCGAGCCTCGCTCAGGTGGTGAGCGATGAGCTCGGGCTGGCGGGTAACCACATCGGGAAAGCGTTCGAGAACGTCGGCGACCCTCCCATGCAATTCCTGCCGGCGGCTCTTGAGCAGGCTCCCGTAGGCGGCGTCCCGCACCAGCGCGTGCTTGAAGGTGTAGGTCGCGTCGGGCGGTGTGCCGCGCATCGAGACCAGTCCGGCCGAGATGAGTTGCCCGAGCGCCGCACCCAGCCCGGCGCCGTCCTGAGGGTTGATACCGGCCAGCACGTCGTAGGTGAACTCCCGGCCGATCACGGAGGCCTGCTGGGCCACGGCCTTTGCGGCCGGAACCCGGTCAAGGCGCGCCATGAGGCTGTCGTGCAGGGTTGCCGGGACGGCGCCGGCCTCGCGCTCCAGCACGGCCTTGGTCAACTCCTCGACGAAGAGCGGCACGCCGTCAGTCCGCTCAACGATCTGCTGGAACGTGTCTGCCGGAAGCTCCGCGCCCCCTGCAATCGCTTCGGCGAGCTCAGCGGTCTGGTGCTGCGACAGGCCGGCAAGCGGGAGCACCATGACGTCTGACCGCGTGCGCCATCTGGGCGAGAACTCCGGCCGCGAAGTGATCAGCAGCATAACGCGCTCGGAAGCCACACGGTCAACCAATCGGTCCATCACCTCGAGGGTCGTCGGGTCGGACCAGTGGGCATCCTCGACCAGCAGGAGGAGTGGCCGCTGCCGGGAGAGACCGAGCAGATACCCGATCAACGCCTCCATCGTCAGTTCCCGCTGCTGGCCCAGATCGTATGGGGATGGCCCGTAGCGATCAGGCATGGGGAGCGAGAGCATGGCGGCGAACACCGGTGCAATCGTTAGAACCTCATGCGTCGCCTGAGCCAGGAGGATCTCCAGCTTCACCAGCCGCTCGCCCGCCGGGTCATCCTGCCGGAAGCCCGCATCCCGCTCGATCCGCTTGATGAAGGGATACAGGGGCGAACTGCTGAAGAAGGGTGAGCACTGGCACTGCACGTCGGTATGAGGCTCTGACCGTAAGTGGTCGCGGAACTCGCGTACGACCCGCGACTTGCCAATCCCTGCTTCGCCGGTCACCAGCGCGACCTGACCGTTCCCACCTCTGGCCTGCTCCCATCTCAGCGCGAGCACCCGAAGCTCCTCAGTTCTCCCGATCAGAGGCGTGGTCCCGGCCCCATGGGCCTCGAAGCGGCTCTCGACGGCGCGGGTGCCGAGCACCTGCCAAGCCTCGATGGGAGCGGCAAAGCCCTTTAGGTGCTGGGGACCGAGATCGGTGAGATTGAACTCGCTGCCGAGCAGGCGCCGGGTCGCCGGCGCGATGACCACCGCGCCTGGCGCCGCAAAGGTCTGGAGCCGCGCAGCCAAGTTCGGGGTCTCGCCCACCACACTCCGTTCCTGAGACGGACCGGCACCGATTAGGTCCCCCACCACGACTACGCCCGTGGCAATGCCGACCCGGGCGCACAGCGGATCCACTCCGGACGGAACTGAGACACGGGCCACCTCCTCGGCCAGGGCAAGACCAGCGCGGACGGCCCTGATGGCATCATCCTCGTGAGCCTGCGGATAGCCGAAATACGCGAGCACCCCGTCGCCCATGTACTTCGCCACGAACCCCCCGCACTCAGCGACGGTTCCAGAGCAGGCTGCATGATAAGCGCTGAGGACGGCGCGGTAATCCTCGGGGTCCAGCTTGCTTGCGAGGGCAGTCGACTCGACGAGGTCGCAGAACATCACCGTCAGTTGCCGACGCTCCGCTTCCACACCGCTGTTGGCAGGGTTAGCCAGCGAGCGATCGAGATGTGAAATGGCATCGAGGAGTTTCCGACGGTGGCCGACCGCATGGACGCCGAGCTCCTTTAGGTCATCGCCAGTAAGCCGCGGCAGGATATCTGCATCCACGGCATTGTCGCGGAACGCCTGCTCGTACTGCGCCAGCCCAAGGCTCCGTAGCCACTGCGCGACATCCACGTCCCGTCTCCCGCCGAGAGGCCGCAGCTTGCCGAGAGGATACACCGAGGCCGCTCATGCAGCGAGCGCCATCATGGGAGGTCATCAGGTGATAGGGTGTTACGTTGAAGCAGTTGGAGGTGGGGCTGGGCGGGCGATGACCCACTTCCCTTTACACAAGCCCACTACGGAACGTCTCGTCAGGGTCAAAGGACTAAACCGCTACCGCGGTAGGCTCTGCCGGCTCTGTCGGCGTCTGGAACGATCATAGAGGTCACGCTGGGACGTGTCCGGCCTGAGAATGGAGAGGTTTCCTCCCCCCCTCAGGACAGGAGCCTCCGATGACCCACGCGTCCGTCAGCCCTCTCCGTCAGCGCCTGATCGACGACATGACGATCCGCCATTTCGCCCCACGCACCCAGGATGCTTACATCCGCGCCATCCGCCGCTTCAGCGCCTTCCTTGGCG
>NZ_JAMXFI010000110.1:13931-27100 GCF_025460875.1 Microvirga yunnanensis | reverse complement strand
TCATGGGGGCCGAGCGACGCGTGGTCTTTGACCTGATCAGCGTCATCAAAGGAGAGGCCAAGCTCTCGCAGGCGCTCATCCGAGACAAGCGCCTGGATACGCTGGCTCTTCTGCCGGCCTCGCAAAGCCGCGATAAGGACAGCCTGACCAACGAGGGCGTCGCACAGATCATCGGTGATCTACGCACCCAGTTCGACTGGGTGATCTGCGACAGCCCGGCCGGCATTGAGAAGGGAGCCACCCTGGCCATGCGGCATGCGGACGTGGCGGTCGTCGTCGTCAATCCGGAAGTCTCCTCACTCCGTGATGCGGACCGTATCATTGGCATGCTCGACGCCAAGACAGCCAAAGCCGAGAGCGGCCAGCGCATCGACAAACATCTGCTTCTCACCCGCTATGATCCTGTCCGTGCCCGGCGCGGCGAGATCATGAAGGTAGAGGATGTGCTGGAGATCCTGTCCATTCCGCTGCTGGGCATTGTGCCGGAGAGTGGGGAAGTGCTGCTGAGCTCAAATATCGGAGCGCCAGTGACCCTGGGCAGCCCTGGCAGTGCACCGGCTCAGGCCTATCTCGAGGCGGCGCGGCGACTAAAGGGTGAGGGCACCGGAGTTGTCATTGTGAATGATAAGCCTCGCCTGCTGCAGAGGCTGTTTGCCCGACGAGCCGCATAAACCTGTAGACTTCTCTCACAAGGGAAGGATCTGATGCTGTCTGGAAGACGTAATCGTGCAGAAGATATTCTGAAATCGGCCGATTTACGACGATTTCAGATGAAAGCCACATGTGTTCCTAAGGTTGACGTCGTGCCGGTAAGATCTTAGGTCGTCATCATTCAATTTTATGATCAGCATATGAGATGAAGCGGAACATCAAGACTTTTTCTGTTGAGATCAAGAAAACCCGCGTTCAGGGTCAGCGTCCTCACCTCCCGCCCAGGCGCCTGTCTGAGCTGACCTTGGTTGAGGCCATTGAGATTTTTCCGAAGGAAGAGCCTCAAGCGGCAGTTGAGCAAGCTCCTGCCCCACGCATCCTGCCGAGCATCGTCGAGCCTGTGTGGAGCAGTTCAGAACCCGTTGAACCTGTCCGCCGCAAGCGCTCTTCGGTTGAGACCCGTCGGGAACAGATGGAATTCGATCTGACTGCGACAGCCTTTGAGGATGCGGAAACCACACATGCAGGAGATCAAGTGCGTGGCAGAGCCGTGCCGCAGACGGACGGCGCTCTCGATGATGCCGAGGATCCACCCCCTGTCCATGACGTTCATGCTGCACAAGGCAAGGGCGTGAGGGCCGGTTCACGGAAGCCACGGAAGAAGGCTCCTGCTGTCGATGAACAGGCGATAGCATCTGAAACAATACCAGAGGCAGAACTGACTGTGCCATCGGTGGCCCCGTCGACTGCGGTCCCGCGCAGGCTAACAAAACGGCAGGCGGCCGCGGCTCAACTCCCGCGCCATGAACGCTGGAAGGGGCGCCTTCATCCCGCTGTCTGGTAAGTTTGCTACTCCGTCGGCGTTGTAGATCCATCTCGCAACGCTACCACGAGGTCCGCCGGTGGTACGCCGCGATGCCACAGGACATAGACGGTGCGATAACGGGGTGGCGCAAGGCCGGCGGCACGGCACGCCGCAACAGCCTGATCATGCGCCTTGCGAATGCTGCCAAACGGCGCCTTGTCGCCCTGCCTCCAAGCCAAGGGGCGACAGCTAAGGATGGCGCGCCAGATGATAACCAGTTTCAGGTGCGGAAAGCTGCGGCCTTTGCGCGTGGTCTTCGGCTTGGAGACCAGTCTTGGCCCATGCTTCGCGCGTCGTCGGGCCAAAGCGAAGCGACGCTGGAGGGCGCGGTGGAGAAGATCGTGCCCCTCATCATCCGGGTTCGCACCACGCTGCTCCGCATCGCGCAAGGCCGTCCTCAACCGTGCGATCCGCCAGGCCGGAATGATTTCGAAAGGTGCAGTGTTCATCTCGTTCCGCGCTTGAATCGTTTCTCACCTACCCTGCAGGTGCAGAAGTGACGCAATCCTAGGTTTCTCCTCAGCTGCTGCCGGGTTCTTCCTGCCATTGCTGTGGCTGCGGCTGACCGGTGACGCGCTCCCACCAAGCATCAGCTCGTGCCTCGAACGTCTGACTGCCCCGGCCATCACTCTGGTAGAACTGACCAAGCTCAATGCCGGGGGCGTAGGTCTGCTCAACCCAGCCACGCGGATCGTCATGCGGAAACTGGTAGCCGACATGGCCCAACTTGGCTGCTCCGGCATAGTGCCCGTCCCTCAGATGTGGAGGCACCGGGACCATGGGCTCCGATTTGACATAGGCCATTGCGGTTCCAATGCCGCGGCAGGCCGAGTTCGATTTCGGTGCCCGGGCGATGTGCAAAGCGGCATGGGCCAGGACGATTTGGGCTTCCGGGTAGCCAACATGCTGGACGGCCGTTAGAGCAGCTGCGGCAGTCTGAAGGGCCGTGTTGTCAGCGAGGCCGACATCCTCCGATGCGTGGATGAGAATGCGACGAGCGATGAAGCGAGGATCCTCACCGGAATGGATCAGCCGGGCCAGCCAGTAGAGGGTGGCGTCTGGATCCGAGCCGCGCATCGACTTGATGAAGGCGGAGATCGTATCGTAGTGATAGTCGCCCTTGCGATCAAAGGGCAGGGGAGAGGCCTGATAGACCTCATCGACCATGCCGCCAGTGATCGAGATGACTGAACCGGATTCGGCTCCGAGCACCAATGTCTCAAGGGCGTTCAACACGCGGCGAGCATCTCCTCCGGCTCGACCGACGAGTTGCTTTATAGCCTCGCCATCAGGATGAACGTGTAGATCCTTGTGGCTCGCGAGGAAGGCTACGGCCCGCTCCACCACCTGCTGCAGATCCTCCAGTGAGTGAGGCTCCAGCTGGAAAATGGATGCACGAGAAACGAGGGCAGGGGTGAGCACATGATAGGGATTGCCCGTTGTAGCGGCAATCAGATCAAACGTGCCGGTTTCGGTGAGATCGAGGAGATAATCCTGCTGTGCGCTGCTGAAGCGATGGATCTCATCAATGAACACCAGGACGTCCTTGGCCTGAGCCTCGTGTGCCACAGCCTTGATGTCGGAAACGTTGCTGCTGGCCGGGTGCAGGGAGCGGAACTCCTTCTTCATCTCCTGGCCGATCGCCCGGGCAATCGTGGTCTTGCCTACCCCGGGCGGGCCAAAGAGGATGACCGTGCCGAGACGACCAGCTCGGACGCGCCGCCGCAAGGGCCCGTTCGGGCCCAGGATATGCTGCTGTCCAATGAGTTCGTCGAGAGTCTGCGGGCGGATCTCGGCGGCGAGCGGCTTCGGGCGCTGCTCCTGGGCCTTGGATAAGAGGTCAGCTTTCATCATGGAAGTCGAAGCTTTGAATGATCAGGGGCTTGGGTGCGTAGCGGAGAAGGATTGATAGAAGCCCGAATGTGAGTTTCTGGGCCTCTTTAGCACGTGAAGGTCAGCGAACGACACACGAGAGTTAATTGGGCTTAGGGTTGGCGAAGCGCTCAAGCAGGATTTGGCTGGAACAGAGCTTCAGGGTTCTGGCCTGTTTCGCGATATCCAGAAATGCGAAAGCCCGCCGGAGGGCGGGCTGAGCATCACCTACGAAGCTGAAGCAAGTTAGGCTGCAGCCGCCGAAGTGCGTGCGACGTTGTGAATGTCGTACCGGACGATGCCCAGATCGCTGAGCTCACGATCACCAAGCTGCGACAGTTCGCGAACCGTCTCGCGATAACGCAGATACGCACGGATTTGGGAGAGGATGTAAGTTACGAATATGTCTTGCCTTTAGGTGCTAACTGCCTCGTCCAGCGAGGAATTTCTGATTGTCTGTGATGGAACTTATATGGGTTTGGAGCACCTCATTCGGGAGTGATCATGAAGGAAAGTGAGTTATGCTTTGTAAGCATACCGACCGTAGCCGTATTCCTATAGGCAAGCTGCCATACGACCTTACTCTGGCCCACTTTCAGAATAGCCCGCAGAGTCGGATGTGCTCATCCGCCCACGCAGCCGTACAGGCCTGCTTGGATGCGATGGGTTACTGGGACTTATGTTAATCCTGAATCGTTGCCACGAGCTCTGGCCTATTCTCGGCTAGCCAGTGCATCGCATCAGATTGGCTGATGCTGCAATCGAGCGCATTCCAGATGGGATCCTCGAGTGACTCCTCCCGCAGCCGCGTGGCGGCATAATGGACCAGCTGATGGAGACCCTCGTAGCCAGGGTGCGCCTCGAGAGCGTCGGCAACCCACGTGCTGGACCAGCCTTGCTTGGCTCAGTGCAGAAGGCTCTGCCGGTCAGCCTCGACAAACCATGGCGTCGCGTCGAATTCGATAGCCAGTGCATTGTCGGCAGTATGGCACAAGGCTCGGATCATCACCCACCTCCCGGATCAGCAGTCCGGCACCTAGTCTACCACACGCCAGCGTCAAGACTGTATTGCTACAGCTGTGTTCCCAAGCGCAGGTAGGGCGCGTGCAGATGAGAGGACTATTGGATCACAGACGGCCAAGCAGCAAAAAGGCACGGCCGCTTCCAGACGATAAAATGATCCCGTGTGGCAAGGCCGAGGTCTGGATCTCGTTCCAGTCGAGCGATCTGCGCGTCAACCGCCCTGAGTTTCTGCTCAAGCCGCGCTATCTCACGTTGCGCAAAGGAAACACCTTTCTGCTTTTTCGCTGGCATGTCGCACCCCAACCCTTGTGGTAAGGGCTCATTAACCAGTTTCCTAGAAGGCTGCTGTGCCCTGACGCACGCAAGTGCACGTCCGATGAGGAGATTCGAGGGTAGAGGAACGCCCTCCAGGATCAGCGGGACGAAATCCGCGAACGGGCCCTCCGCGCCTTCCAGGTAGCCTGACGCCTCTGACATCAGCCACCAGAAGTAACCCCCGTGCAAGAACCATAACCTCAAGGGATTGTTGATCTATCCCTTGGAGAGTTGTTCTAAAATACGACTCTATCCCTTTGAGTTCATTGCGACTTGGCGTTGGGCATCTACGCTTGAAGGTGGTCTCCAAAGGAGCCACAAGCGTGGAACGGGTGGTGGTAACGCGTACAGGGGATGATGTCTGGTCGGTCTCGCACGACGGGCGAAGTATCTCAGTTCACTCCACAGAGGAGCAGGCACTCTCCGCGGCGTTTGCCTTGGCATCCAAACGCAAGCGGCAGGGGTTTGACGCCGTTGTTGTGATTGCACGAGAGAGATGAAGATGATGACGCGCTCATGCCAATGGTCCTATCTGTCGTCTGTTGTCGGATTTCCTCAACATGGCTGACGATGATAACAAGCTCCTGGTGGCTCGTCCAAAGTCGCCGGCCAATGACAGGCTGTCGCGCGTCCTCGAATGGTTCGGTTTGCTGGTTGCCCTAGGTGTTATCGGCTGGGCCCTCGTCTACACGCTCGGTTAATCGCCGAGAGGCAGATGCGCCTTGGCCCGGGCTCCGGGAGGCATTCGCAGCCGATGCAGGCAGATGCCGCGCGAACCGACGCTCTCCCCCGAGATCCCGGCGAAATAGGTGAGGCCCTGGCGCCCCTCATAGCTGCCGTTGCCCCGCACGATGCGACAGGTATCTTGGCCCGCCATCGTTTCGCTCCTCAATCCTCAAGGAGGGCTTCGCGCTGGAGAGCGAATACCCATGGCGACGCCCGCCAACCGGCTCCCTTCAGAATGCTATGGTGCTAACCGAAAGCTTCAATCTTCTCGTCGTTCGGAGAGAAGTCGGCTGCAAGCGTCTGCTGCAGGATCTTGTCGCGGATCATCCGCTTCATGCCCCCGACCCTGCGGGCCATGGCATAAACCCGATCCTGCAGGGCCGTTACCTTCGCAATGACCTCAAACGGCGGCTCCGGTGGGAGCGGCCGCGCGAGGTGCGCCTCCAGCTCAGCCAGCAGGTCCGCAATCCCTGTGTGGTCGTCGCGCAGCCGCTGCAGTTCAGCCTCGAGCATGTCCGATGTCATATGCGCCTCCCCGGGATTGCCGGCTTCTGGATTGGGGTGCTGTGCTCCAGGTGGCTACTGGGGCATGACCACCGTCAGGTACGGGGCTGAGGGCTTCTCGTTCGCCCCGACCGGACCAGGTACCTGGTTCCTGATCGGCTTCAGGCTCTTGAGATAGCCAGCCAGAGCCCGGGCATCGCTATCCGTGAGCTTGCCGTACGAGTGGTAGGGCATGACCGGCACAAGCTGACGTCCATCCGTCCTGACGCCGGTTCGCACCGCCTTGATGATGTCGGCCTCACTCCACTTGCCGAGCCCTGTCTCGAGATCAGGGGTCAGGTTCGGTGGGTAGAAGATGCCGAGCCCGGGAATTTGGAAGCCAACCTCCGATCCAGCCAGAGGACGCTGCAGATCGGGTTTGCCGAGGAAGGTGCCGGGCGTATGACAGCCGGTGCAATCCATGATGGTCACCAGGTACTCGCCGCGCTGAGTCTGGCTCTGCGCGAGGGCCGACGGGACGGACAGGAGGAGGCTGCAAGCTGCCAAAGCGGCCGAGAACATGGATCTCATGGAGCTTCTCTGGCTGAGGTTGAACCCAGCCAAAGTGCCAGATGTCATAGGGGAGTGAAGTGCGCAGAAGGTGTAGATCGGCGACTGCACCTGTTACAGACTTCTTGTCAAAACTCTCCAAGGATCGACTGAGACGATGCTAGCGCGGAATATGGCTTAGAGATCGGTTTGACCGCGCTCGCTGACATTACCAGGTTCCATAAGATATGTTGAACGAATTTCGTGTGTGGCCGCAAAGTTAGAATGTCCTGATCGTGCAAACTAGGAATGTCACACCTCCCTGAACCGACGGGCATGGGAATGTGGCATGGGCTGGATAGAGATAAGCGAGCGGGAGATTCGCCGCGTTAAGGTGCTGACATCGGTGCGGTGAGTTCGGCTTAATCGCGAGACCGCCTCGAGCCGCAAAATATAGCTGGTGGATCTTCTACCGTTCGTTCTTTATACAGAACTGAACTTCGCATTTTTAATCAAACCTGAGCGTTTATACATTTGTTGAGAACGCACTAGAATGCCTTGGTCTATTGTAGTTATGTTTCATCGAATTACAGCTCCTGGAAGGAAATACAAATCCATCTTCAATCTCTGAGCACCCCAGGGGTGAGGGAAAATCACAAAACAGCACGTGAAATGTTTGCTTCTTCCTGCTGAGTTCTTTTAACAGAACAAGACTGTTGACTCCAGCACCGGGAGCGCTAGGGTCCTTTCGGTTTTCGGCTATTAAGGACCTCTGCTATGCGCCTCACCCGTCGTGATGCCTTGCTCTCCGCGAGTGCCACCCTCTTCAGCCCTCTCTTCTCTCGCATGTCCTTTGCCCAAGAGACGCCCAGGCGTGGCGGTGTTCTGACGGCCCACCTTGGTTCGGAACAGCGCATCCTGAATCCGGCTCTTCGTGCTTCGACGGGTGTCTATCTGATCACCAGCAAGATTATGGAAGCACTCGTTGACTTGGATTCGAAGGGCAATCCAGCCCCGGTCTTGGCCACTAGCTGGGAGGCCACACCGGACGGAAAGACCATAACATTCAAGCTTCGCCAAGGCGTAACTTGGCATGATGGCAAGCCATTCACGGCTGCTGACGTCCAGTACACCGCCATGGAGATGTGGAAGAAGCATCTCAACTATGGCACTCAACTCCAGCAGTATCTTGAAGCTGTCGATACACCGGACCCGCACACGGCTGTGTTCCGCTACTCACGGCCGATGCCGCTCAACCTGCTCCTACGTGCTCTCTGCGACCTCGGCTATATCGCACCGCGCCACGTGTTCGAAGGAACCAACATCCTTGAAAACCCTGCCAATACGGCTCCTATCGGGACGGGACCTTTCAAGTTTGTCCAGTATGAGCGGGGCCAGTTCATCATCGCTGAACGGAATCCAAACTACTGGCGCAAAGATTTTCCTTATCTCGATCGTATCGTCTGGCGTGTGATCACGGACAAGTCTGCAGTGGCTGCAGCCCTCGAGACTGGGCAGATTCAGCTCAGCTCCTACAACGGCTTGTCGCTGTCGGACCTTGACCGTCTGAAAGAAGACGAGCGCTTCGAAGTTTCGACGCGCGGAATTGAGGCCAATGCCTTCAACAACACGCTTGAGTTTAATACCCGCCGGAAGGAGCTCGCGGACGTGCGGGTCCGGAGGGCCATTGCCCATGCCATCGATGTGGAGTTCTTCATCGAGAATTTCCTTTACGGCCAGGCAAAACCGGCAACAGGACCGATTCCGTCCTCGTCACCGGCCTTCTATCCCGGTGGCACGCCTCCCTATCCATTTGACAAGAAGAAATCCGCCGCTCTCCTCGACGAGGCAGGGTATAAGCCCGGCGCGAATGGAACGCGCTTTACGCTGAAGCTGGTCCCTATCATGAACGGCGAGGATGTTCCTCTTCTCGCCACCTTCATTCAGCAATCGCTCGCCGAGGTTGGCATCAAGGTCGAGATCGTGCAGCTCGACATCGCGGGCGCTCTTACGACAGTCTACCGCGACTGGAACTTTGATCTTGCCACAGGCTGGCACCAATATCGCGGGGATCCGGCTGTCTCCACAACGGTCTGGTACCGCTCGGGCTCACCAAAAGGAGCACCTTGGACCAACCAATGGGGCTGGCAGTCCGACAAGATCGATCAACTGATCGACCAAGCTGCCACGGAGATTGATCCTGCAAAGCGCAAGGCTCTCTATGCCGAATGGGTGAAGGCTGTGAACGAGGAGATCCCGGTTTGGATGATCACCGAGCGGCAGTTCTTCGCAGCCACGAGCAAGCAGGTCCGCAACCACCACAACGTGCCGCGCTGGGACTCCAGCGACTGGCATGATACCTGGATTGCCGCATCCTGATCATGCGCGTTCTGCTTCTTGCCCTCCGACGTCTCGCCGCCAGCTTGCCGACATTGTTCGTGCTGCTGGCGGGGCTGTTCCTGCTGCTGCAGCTTGCCCCTGGCGATACGGTTGACGCCCTCGTTGCCCAGATCGGCGGGGGCGATCCGAGGATGATCGAGGAGTTGCGGCAGTATTATGGGCTAGACGTTTCCGTGGCCGTACAACTGGGGCGCTATGTTTGGCGACTGCTTCAGCTCGATCTTGGATTCTCCGCAATCTACGGCAAGCCGGTCTCCGAGGTAATCCTGGAGCGCCTACCCGCGACCCTTCTTTTGATGGGCTCGGCCTTAAGCTTTGCCTTCGCAGCAGGAATGGCACTTGGCGTGCTGGCAGCACGGCGCGTCAACCGGTGGCCGGACACGCTCATCTCGACGCTCGGGCTTGTCTTCTACGCCACACCATCCTTCTGGTTTGGCCTGATGGGTATCGTCATCTTCGCGGTGAAGCTCGGCTGGCTGCCGGCTGGCGGGTTTGAGGAGATCGGCGCAGGCTATACAGGGCTTCGACGGATTGTCGACATCGCATGGCATCTCCTCCTGCCGACGCTGACCCTGGCCCTTATCTTCCTGGCAACGTACCTTCGGATCATGCGCGCCTCGATGCTGGAAGTGATGAATCTTGATTTCGTCCGAACCGCCCGGGCAAAGGGCCTGAGCCCGCGTCGCGTCATCACCGGGCATGTTCTCCGAAACGCGCTCCTGCCAATGGTCACCCTCGTTGGCCTTCAGGCTGGAACGATGCTCGGCGGTTCCGTGGTCGTGGAAAGCGTCTTTGCCCTACCGGGTCTCGGGCGATTGGCCTATGAGGCTGTTGTGCAACGGGACCTCAACACCCTTCTCGGGATTGTCTTCGTGTCGGCCCTGCTCGTGATCCTGATCAACTTTATCGTTGATCTACTGTATGCGCGCCTTGATCCGCGCATTGTGACCTGAGGGCTGCCATGGATGCCCTAAAGCGCCTTGTTCGGAGCCCGACCGCTATCGTTGGGCTTTTCCTGCTTCTTCTGGTGGTCGGCATGGCACTCAGTGCGCCGGTCCTGTTCCAGAAGGATCCTCTCGGACTTGCCGGGCGCCCACTGCAATGGCCCTTCACCAATGCACGCTTCTGGCTCGGCACCGACACTACAGGACGAGACATCGCCGCCCAAGTTTTCCATGGCGCCCGTGTTTCACTTCTCATCGGCATTGTCGCCACCCTTCTGGCTGTCACGATCGGAGTCGTGATCGGTGCCATCGCGGGGTACTATGGCGGTATTGTCGACGATGTGCTTATGCGGATCACGGAAGCGTTCCAAACGCTCCCAAACTTTCTCCTGCTCCTCGTGCTGGTCGCGGTGTTCGGATCCGACATCAAGACCGTCACCATTGCTATCGGTCTTGTGTCCTGGCCGGCTGCGGCCCGACTCACCCGAGCAGAGTTCCTGTCGCTCAGGAGCCGCGAGTTCGTTCAGGCGTGCCGTACCCTCGGCATGCGTGACCTGCAAATCATTTTCCGCGAGATCCTGCCCAACGCCCTGCCGCCTGTCATCGTCTATGCCAGCGTCATCATGGCGGTGGCGATCCTGCTGGAAAGCGCCTTGGCCTTCCTCAACCTGTCTGATCCCAACATCCCTTCATGGGGTAATCTCATCGGCACTGGCCGGTCGGTTCTTCGGACGCAGTGGTATGTGTCTGCCATTCCGGGTCTGGCGATCCTACTGACTGTGCTTTCGGTCTCCCTTGTTGGACAAGGGCTGAACGATGCCCTCAATCCGAGGCTGAGGCGGCGATGAAAACCCTATTATCGATCGAGGGTTTGACCGTTGCGCTGCCCCCGGGGGCCGACCGGCTGCATGCACTCGAAGAAGTCTCCCTTGAGCTCAAAACCAACGAGATCCTCTGCATTGTCGGCGAAAGTGGGTCCGGCAAATCAATGATGGCTGGCGGCATCCTGGGTCTCTTACCGGAAGGGGTCCAGGCAACGGCTGGAAAGATCCTGCTCGAAGGTGAAAATCTTCTGACGCTGAGCGATGCAGAGATGCGAAAGATCCGTGGCGCCCGAATCGGCATGATCTTTCAGGAGCCGATGACCGCCCTGAACCCATTGCGGACGATCGGTGACCAGATCGCCGAAATGTTCCGCATACACACAAACCTCAACCGGGCCGAAATCGCACGGCGAGTGACCAATCTGCTGAAGGATGTCCACCTTCCGGATCCGGAAGGAGCCCAACGAGCCTACCCGCATGAGCTGTCCGGCGGCCAGCGTCAGCGGGCAATGATCGCGATGGCGCTGGCGCTTGAGCCGCGCGTCCTTATCGCAGATGAGCCGACCACCGCACTCGATGTGACAACCCAAGCCCAGATCCTAAAGCTCATCCGGGAACTTCAGGAGCGCAAAGGAACAGCGGTTTTGTTCATTACCCACGACTTCGGCGTGGTGGCTGAGATTGCCGACCGAGTCGCCGTGATGCAGCGTGGCAAGCTCGTAGAGGCAGGGAGAGCAGAGGATGTTCTCAATCGGCCAGAACATCCCTACACCAAGGCACTGATCGCGGCTGTTCCGCCCCTCGCGCCACCACTGCCGCAGGATGTAGCAGCAGAGCCAATTCTGCGGATCGAGCATGTCTCGAAAACCTACCGCAAAGGAGGGCTGATAGGCCGGAGCCGGCGCGTGACGCATGCGGTGCAGGACGTGAGCCTTAGTCTGCCGCGTGGTGGGACACTCGGAATTGTAGGGGAGAGCGGATCGGGGAAGTCGACCCTCGCCCGCTGCATCGTACGGCTGCTCGATCCAGACTCGGGATCGATCCGCCTCGGCGATACCGATCTCGCAGCCCTCTCGCGCAGAGCAATGAGAGAGCAGACACGACACATCCAAATGGTGTTCCAGGATCCATTTGCATCACTTAATCCACGACGCCGGGCCGGCGAACTGGTCGCGCAGGGACCGATCATCCACGGGGAGGCGCCCGCACGAGCCTTGGCCAAGGCCAAGGAAATGTTTGCCCTCGTAGGCCTCGATCCTGACGCTACTGAACGATACCCGCATGAATTTTCTGGTGGGCAGCGTCAGCGCATCGGACTAGCCCGCGCCCTGGCCCTAGAGCCCCAGGTGCTGGTCGCGGACGAGCCGGTCTCAGCGCTCGATGTCTCTGTTCAAGCACAGGTTCTGCGCCTGCTTGCAGACCTACGCCGCCGACTGGGCCTATCAATGGTGTTCATCACCCACGATCTGCGCGTCGCCGCGCAGATCTGCGATCGCATTGCTGTCATGCAGGGCGGCGTGGTGGTTGAGGAGGGCTGGACCGCTGAGGTTTTTGGGGCGCCACGCCATTCCTATACGCAGGCCTTGCTGGCCTCGGTTCCAGGGCGGGACTGGGTGCCGCCTGTCCAGGCAGACGCTTTATTGGCAGTATCTTGACTCAATTGTGCAGGATTACGGCTCTCCATTATTCTACACCCACTCTGCAGGAGCACGGTTATGTCCCAACCCCTTCCGATCATTGAGCGGCGGCGCATCGAGGCGGAACTTCTCAAGGAAGTGTATGAAACCCTCACCGAACGCTACGGCAAGGACAACGCCAAGCAGCTCATCGCGGAATCGGTGCGGCGATCTTCAATCAAACAGGCGGCACAGTTCGCGGCACAAGCTGAGGGTGGGACCAGCCTTCAGAGCTTCATTGACATCCAGTCCAACTGGACGGCGGAAAATGCGCTTGAGATCGATCCGGTCTACCGGGATGAGAGCCGGTTCGACTTCAACGTCACCCGCTGTCGCTACGCCGAGATGTACAAGGCCATGGGTTTGGGTGAGATCGGGGGGCTTCTGTCCTGCAATCGCGATGGATCCTTCTGTGATGGTTATGATCCCAAACTGAAGATGACGCGAACCCAGACGATCATGGAAGGAGCCTCCCACTGTGACTTCCGCTACCGCTATGAAGCCGACCAAGCCATTTAATCATTGCGCATGATGGCGCTGGCGAGCCCTAACGTGGATCGAAATCGCATATTGTCCGAACACTATGCTACCGAGCTGTCCCATGCGGGGCTTCTCGCTCACGAGGAGCACGTGCGCCGTGATCTGGAAATGCTTGGGTTTCCCGCTGCCAGTTGGCCCGCTGAGACGACACGATCGGATGGAATCCCCATTACAGATGTTGTGGTCGTTGGTGCCGGGATGAACGGGATTGCGGCGGCCGCAGCCCTAATCTTCAAGGGCGTTCGCAACGTTCGGATCCTTGAACGCAACCAGGCTGGCAGGGAAGGGCCTTGGCTAACAT